>NZ_CP015217.1:2732500-2835000 GCF_001729245.1 Leptospira tipperaryensis
GACTCATTCTCCAAAACAACGGTTCGGATTCCCTGTCTATTGTTTCGAATGGATCGTTTTCATTTTCCAATTCGTTAAACTCCGGCTCTTCCTACAATGTCACCGTGTTTCAAAATCCTTCGACTCCTTCGCAAATTTGCTCGGTCAGCAACGGGGCCGGTTTGATCGCCTCTTCTTCCATCTCTAATATATCTGTGGTCTGCTCAACGAATTCTTATTCTATCTCCGGAAATGTTACTGGGTTAGCCGGCGGAAGTCTCGTTTTGAAAAATAACGGAACGGACGATCTTGCAATTTCAGCTAACGGATCCTTCTCGTTTCCGACTCCGATCGCAAGCGGTTCTACCTACTCAGTCACCGTGGCGCAAAATCCGAATTCTCCTTCGCAGGTTTGCTCAGTGGGTAACGCTTCGGGAAGCGTGAGTGGTTCGAATATTACGAATATTGCAATTGCCTGCGTTGACAGCTATTCGATCGGAGGATCGGTCACAGTCGAAGGTGGTGTGTTAAATGGAAATATCGTTGTAACTAACTCTACGAACGGCGATTCAAAGACCGTATTAACGACTTCTTCTTTTCCTTATAATTTCACAATGTCGTCGTCTTTATCTTCCGGCTCGGCATACAATCTAAATGTATCCTCTCCTTCGGGTCAAACGTGCAGAATCTCCCTGTTTAAAGGAGCCGTCGTTTCTTCTAACATAAACAATATTAGAATTCATTGTTTGAACGGAAACAAGGGCGCTATCGTAGGAGGTCTTTCGATTCAAGGAAATATGTCCGGACTCACTGGAAATATGGAAGTCGCGGCTCCTTTTACAAATACGATTTTTGCCGGTGTCGTTTCCGGCAATCTTGGAATAGCCGGCGCCGCAGTGGACGGATCGGTCGGAAACTCAGCATATTTTGACGAACCCTACGGGATGGCTACGGACGGAAATTCTCTCTACGTCGCCGATTATCACAATCATCTCGTTCGAAAAATTGATATCGCGACAAGAACGACTCGAAACCTTTTCAGCGTGGAAAATGTTCAGGGCATTGCGACTGACGGTGTTTTTGTTTATGCTTCCGGCAAAGAAACCAACACGATCGTAAAATACGACTTAGGGACTTCCACGTTAACCGTCATCGCGCCGATGGTTTGGACCGGATCCAGTTACAGAAGCGGTTACGCGGACGGCCCGGCAGGAACGACTGCGAGGTTCAATTGCCCGATCGCACTTACAACGGACGGAGTCAATTTGTACATCGCCGATTCGGCAAATCATGTCATCCGAAAGATAGACTTGAATACGAATATAGTTTCCACCGTCGCCGGAATTGCAGGAAGTCCTCTGAGCGGGCCAAGCGATAATGCGATCGGAACTTTAGCACAATTCAACAACCCATCGGCCTTGATCCTTGATGCCGATGGAACCTCTCTGTACGTATCCGATACTTCCGCAAATAAAATCCGACTGATCGATCTTTCGATAAGCGGAAATCCGGTTACCACGATCGCGGGTTTCACTACGGGTGCAGCAGGCGCTTCTTCTTTGCCCCGTTCCGGCTTGAGCACAAAATTTCATGAACCCTTAGGAATTGTCTCGGACGGAAGTAATTATCTTTTTGTTTCGGACGCTTATAACAATCGAATCGTTAGAATCGCAAAAGCATTTCCGAATACCGTTACGTTTCTATCGGGAAGCGGAAGCTATAGCGTAACTTCGGGCGTCGCTACTGCCGCGGGATTTTACACTCCTTGGGGAATAGCCTTTGACGGACAAAACTTATTCATGACAAATATGGGGAATGTTGTTAGAAGAATGGAATGATTGTGATTTTGATTTGCTAAATTTTGGGAAATACTCCATCGATCGAAAATTTTTGGTCGATGGAAAAAATCAAGAAGAACGGTTTCGATTTTTATATTTTGAATCGATTTGAGTTTGTTGTAAAATTTCACCTCTGACGATTACAAAAATCGAAACCATAGACCGATCCTTATCCCTTTCTTTTCGTCATAAGAGACAAGAACGAAAGTAATCTTTTATTCGGATTATCTATTTGGTTTTTAAAAGTCAATGGAAAGCGAATGAAAAGACGGTCAGAGATTTTACAAACTTCCGCTCCATTTCCAAAAATCCAATAATCGGATTTTAAAGTTAAAACAAATTGAAGGTAAGCGAATGATCACTTTTTTTTTCTTTGCCGGGTGTTTTTCCCTGCTATTGGCCTTTGCACAAATTGTAAATTCTTTCGGTAAAAAGAATTGGATTCTTTTTGGAATTTTCTTTTCTATGAGCGCATTCCTTTTCAAGGGAGCGTTTCTACTTACAAATCAGTTCTTAGAATACTCACATTTCTTTTTGATCGAAATTGTGTTTATGTTTTTAATCGGGCCTCTTCTTTATTTTTATTTCAATTTACTCATCAACGATCTCTCGATCAAACGTAGCAAGGTATTTCTACATCTGTCTCCGCCGATTTTATTCGGAACCCTCTTAAGTTTGGATACGATCAGAATTTGGTTAACGGATTCTTCCTTTTCAGACCTCCAGGAAGATTATATAGGTAGATACGAATACGTATATCGTTTCGCGGCGGTCTTCCCCGCCGTTTATATCACCGTCCTTGCGAGAAAATACTATCTCATCTTTCACAATAGTTTTTTGAAGGACAAGTGGCCTCTTCACATTCAAATTATTTTTATACTTTCTATTGTCTCTAGTCTGATGAGCCTGCTGATGGATCTGCGGTTTTTGCTCGGGTTAGAGGATCATTTTGAAGCACTCTATAAAATTCTTCTTTTTACCCTGACCCTAATCGTCATTTACACTTTCTTTATCAGTCAAAAATATCCGAATACTTTCAACCTGATCTCGAATACGATCAAACAGATTCAATACGAAAAGAGTACATTAGTAAATATAAATATTTCAGCCGTAGACAAAAAAATAAACGAATTGATCGAAATTGAAAAAGTGTATTTGAATCCTAAGTTAAACCTCCGCAATTTCGCAAAAAAATTGGGAATCACTCCCCATCAATGTTCGGAATTTCTAAACGTCAGATTGAACGTAAATTTCAACACATTTGTGAACCGATTTAGAATCGAAGAATCCCAAAGACTTCTTTCGGAAAAAAAAGAATTGGGAATACTGGAAATCGCGTTTGCTTCCGGTTTCAACTCCCTTTCTTCTTTCAATGCCTGTTTCAAAAAAGAAGTAGGAATCTCGCCCAGATCGTTTCGACAAAAAAAGGCGATGAAGAGGAACGGAATCTAACGTCAAAAAAAAGTAAAATTCTCGTTCAGATTGAAAAATATAGGATATACTTGATTGATGAAATTCCGAGTTTCAAAAAGCTGAACGTATGAGTTCTTATTTTACACCCGGAGACGAATCTTTCAAAAGAGACAATCATCTCCTCCCGAAACCGGGGAAAAAATCCACTGCGCTTATCGTCGCGGGAGGCGGGATGAAAGGTTCTTTTGCCGGCGGAGTTCTCGCCGCTCTTCACCAATACATTCCTTCCACACATTTTGATCTTATCGTCGGAGTTTCCTCCGGTTCTTGTTCTGCTGCCTACTACGCTACCGGATACGAACAGAGTTATGAAGAATCTCTTAAGATCCTGGATATTTGGAAAAAAGAACTCATCGGAAATAAATTTATTTCTTTCTTTCATCCCTTCAAAGGCAAAACTCTCTTAGATCAGGAATATCTCATCGATTATATCTTTGGCGAAAAATACCGTCTTCCTTCGGAGAATTTTGACAAAAAGGAAGCCCCTCCACTTTACGTAGTCGTGACCAATCTCGCAAAACTTCAGGCCGAATATATAAAGACATCGGCGTCTAACGCACTCAATCTTCTCAAGGCTGCGACATCCCTTCCGATCGCAACCAGAGGTAAATGGAAATTGGACGGACAATTTTACGGGGACGGTGGAATCGCCGATCCGATTCCTCTTGAGAAGGTGATCGAAGCGGGTTATAAGGATATTACGGTTGTCTTAAATAACAGCCAGGATGAATTCTCAAATCCGATTTCAAAGCTGGAAGGTTGGCTCGCGTATCCTTCCAACAAAAGACTACACCACATGATCACCAAGGTTCATCATACGATGTACAACCGCGCGATGCAGATTATCAAACATCCGCCTAAAGACGTAAGAATCAAGGTGGTAGCCCCGACTTATCAGGAACTTACGATGGTTACGACGAGCGCGGAAAAACTCACTCGTTCCGTAAACCGAGGCATCGAAGCCGGATTCAAGGCGGTAGCTTCCATCAAAGAAGAATTCTCCCACTTTAAAACCAAACTCAAGGATAAGGGCTGGAGAATTTTATAATCTAAGATTTGAAGACCGTTTTTCAAACCGTTCTATTCCTAAAAAAGAATAGTAAATTATAAAATTCTAATTTAGAGACGATAGTTCGGGATTTACGGGATCGATTCCGATTTGAGAAAGCGCGATCGGTTTTCGTTTTTGTATATCCATAAGAAACCAATGTGCGATACAAACCGCCACGAGCTTTCCGTCGGAAAGACGATAAGCATACTGATCGTGAAATCCTTTTATTTTTCCTTCGAATCTAATTTTAGAATCGATACGGATCTTTTCCGGATACGTCAGTTCGTTTTTATACTCCAATTCGATTTTGGTGACTACCGGGCTGATATGTAGCTCTTTGAGTAAACGATTCATATCCACGCCGGATTGAGTCATAGCCCGGAACCTCGCTTCGTCGAAATATCCAAGAAACACGATGTTGTTTACGTGTTGGTTCTGATCGATTTCTTGCCAACGCACTTCGGTGAAATATTCCTGTGTTTGAAGAAGTCTCGATTCTATTTTAGAATTTTGCATGTTTTCCCGTTTGACGACCCACCTTTCTTCCAAATACAACAAACTCCCAAACCCTAGTTGCCTGCGATACAGAAAGCGGAAATGGATTTCATTCCCATATATTGGCGATTCGTTCCCTATTTTCTCGACGGATTTCTCTTGAGTTCAAACGGGATTCCATGGAATAAAAAAATCTGAATCCTATCGGAAATATATGACGGATTTAGGAGACTACTTTAGAAGGTCTGCATATTCTGTATCCATAAAATACTCTCACACAACGAATAACATTTTACCTCTTTCGAGGAAACGGAAATCTTCAACCTAGATAAGGAGGAGATTATATGAACAATAAAACAATCCGTTTGAGAAACGCATTCTCGATCGGAGCCGTGGCGGGAATTTTGGAGGGACTTCTTGTGGGATTTGCGGACCCGAACGTGGGAATTTGGATTTTAGTTCAATCCATTCTTTTTTGGTTTTCCTGCGGGGTAATCGTAAGTTTTGTGGAAACCGGATTTTCGAAATTTTGGAGCGCACTCATTCTTACCGAACTCATGAATCTTCCCTGGTTCATCTCGCTCGTAGTAATCCCCGGAAATTATTCTCACTTGATTCCTCTGATCGTTGCGAGTTTGATCTTCGGTTCAGTCATCGGAGGTTTGAACTTACTTTTGAAAACTCCGGAACTTGAAATTCGATAGAAGATTTTATTCTTCCGGCCCGAAAGTTTTATAGGCTATATAGAGGTGGTTCGTAATCATTCCACGGAGTTGCGAGAGAACCCCTCTTTTTTCCTTTTCGTCCATCATCGACGTTAGTCGCAACGCGCTCCCGATCGAATCGCAGATAAGAACGCAGAGTTCCATCAGTCTTTGTTTTTTCATCCTGGGAACAAAACACTCGATCGAACTAACGATGATTTCCGCATTCCTCTTTGTATCTTCCAGGTCCAATTCTCGAAGCGCCGGATAGGCTTGTGAGCCGCTCCAGACGATCTGAAAAACGGGATCGCTCGAATAGGCCTTTTCAAATAGTTCTAAGATTTTTTTGATCACTCTCTGAAACTGAATCTCGTCCGGATTTTTTTCCCGATACTGAGCGAGTTCGTTTTGAAGATCGGACCGAAGGCCCTCGAGATGAGACTGAGCGATGGCTCTCAAAATCGCGGGCTTTCCCGAATAATAACGATAGATCGTCCCGATCGGAGAACCGATATAATCGGCGATTTCTTGTAGAGTAAAACGGTCGGGACCAACCTTTAGAATCAATTCTCTGGCGGAATTCAAAATCGATTCCTGTTTTTCCCGTGCTCTTTTTTGGACCGGATTGGCCCTCGTAAGCAAAACTGACTCCCCTTCCATTCTGCCATCCTCTATTCTTTCTTTTTTCATTCAATCAAATCATTCTTGACAAAAAAATGAGCATCCCTCACAATTCGATTGAGCTAAAAAATGAGGATTGCTCACTTTTATTGTATGCAAGGGAAAGTTTAATGAAACAAAAAATTATCATCGCTCTGCTGTGCGTCATCGCCGGCTTTATTCTTATTCTTTGGAGGTCGTTGTCGTATCCTGTCATCGGAATTTATCCCAAAACCGATTTTGTTTTGGATCATGTGCGAGTTTTTGATCCGGATCGAAAAAGTTTTTCACGACTCAGTCTCGAATTTAGGAACAATCGAATTTTCAAAATCAGAAAAGGCAAACAAGAGAGCTCCGCGGAATTTTCCGGCATGACGGTCACTCCCGGAATCGTAGATATGCACGCTCATCTTCCTCCTCACAATCTACTGGATTTGATTCCTTATTTTTCTCTCCTCTATCTTTCGCACGGAGTTACGAGCATTCGAATCGCGGGCGACATCGACGGAACCGCGGTTCCCTACGCAAAGAAAGGAATCGAAGAAGGAACCTTTTTCGGGCCTAAGATCGTTTCCTGCGACGCATTTGTCACCTCCGGAGTTCCAAGATGGAAGAATTCGATCATCGTAAATTCCCCGGAAGAAGCCTCGGAAGCGGTTCGTGCCCTCAAAAAGAAAGGTGTCGATTGTATCAAATCCTATGAGAACCTGAGCGTCTCGATGATTCGCGCGTTAGTCGAAACTGCGAACAAAGAAGGTTTGCCTGTGATCGGCCACGTTCCCTACGGAATGACTTACGAAGAATCCAAGATCCCCGACGTTCAGCATTTTTTTGGAATTCCAAGGCCGCAGTCCTTAGAAAAAGACAGCGTTCTAAACCGAGGAGCGGACTGGGGCGACGTAAACGAAAAATTGTTAAACGACATCGTAAAATTTTCCATCGAAAACAAAATCGCAAACACGCCTACGTTAGTCGCCTCCGACAGACTTTTGCTTTTTTCGGATTACGAATCGGCCAAAAAGGATTCCGCCGTAGCTCTGATGCCCCGGTTTTACAGAGAAGTGGTCTGGAATCCGGAAATCGGAATTCCGGCCTATCGAGGTATCAAAAAAGAATATCTAAAAGATCACGTGCAGTCCGCAATTTTGAAAAAAAAATCTCTTCTAAGAAAACTTTTCTTAGCGGGAGCGACTCTTCATCTGGGCTCGGACGCTCAACAACCCTTCGTGGTTCCGGGAGCGAGCCTGTATCAAGAGATGAATCTCTTTCAAGAAGCCGGAATTCCGCCCTACGACGTTTGGAAGATGGCGACCGTAGACTCAAATCGTGCGATCGGCAACGAGGCTTCGTTTTCCATTCAAGAAGGAGCTTCTCCCGATCTTTTGATCTTTCGAGAAGATCCGACGACCGATCTTACAAAAACTTCAAGTCTCTACGCGGTGGTTTCTCAAGGGAAATTTTATCTAAAAAAAGATTTGGATTTTCTCGTGCAAGAATTCAGAGAACAACAATCAAAACTGCTATTCGAACAACTTTCTATGTTTCTCGGAAAATTAGCACTGGAAAAACAAACGAAGGAGTTTAAACACTGACCATGAAAAAGTATTTTATTCTTGCGTTATCCGTTCTTGCTCTCGTCCTCTTTCTTACGTTAGTTCGGACTTTTTTAGTAAAATCTTTTCAAACCAAGATAACGCCGGTTCCAAAAGAAAATCTTCAGCTCGAAGCCGCGCTACAACGGCTTTCGGCGGGAGTTCGTTTTAAAACGGTTTCCTCACTTTCGGATACAAACGCAAATTCGAATGAGTTTACGGCATTCAACGAACACATCCGTAAAAGTTATCCGTCCCTGGAATCCAAACTCAAAAAAACAAAAGTGAGTAACTTTTCTTTTTTTTACGAATGGGAAGGTAAAAATCCAAACTTAAAACCGATTCTTCTCTGTACACATTCCGACGTTGTGGACGTGGATCCGTCGACGATTTCCCTCTGGACGCACAAGCCGTTCGGAGGAGAAATTCGAGACGGTTTTGTCTGGGGAAGAGGAGCCTGGGACGATAAGAGCAGCGTTTTTGCTATATTAGAATCTGTTGAAATTCTTATAAAGAAAGGATATGTTCCGGAACGATCCATCTTTATCGCGATCGGACAAGACGAGGAAACGATCTACGGAAAACTCGGGGCCAAAGCGATCATGGAAATTTTTAAAAAAAGAAACATTCGATTTGAATATGTTTTAGACGAAGGTCAGATCATCGCGGAGGGATTGATTCCCGGTATCGAAAAGCCGATCGCATTGATCGGAATCGCGGGGAAAGGTTATCTTTCTCTCGAACTCGAAGTGGATCTCAAAGAAGGAGGACATTCTTCCATGCCTCCGAAAGAAACCGCGATCGGAATTCTAAGCTCGGGTCTTTCTCGAATGGAGGAAAATCCCTTTCCTCTTTCTCTGGGAGAAGTTCAAAGGACGACCTTTGAATGGCTCGCACCCGAGATGAATTTCGGATCGCGTTGGATCATGAGCAATCTCTGGCTCTTTGGTCCGATTCTGAAATCGCGTCTGAGTGAGAAGAATTCGACGAGGGCTCAGCTCCATACAACTTCGGCGGTGACAAAAATCTCCGGAGGTTTTAAGGACAACGTCCTTCCCGCGAGTGCGGAAGCAACGGTGAATTTTAGAATTCTTCAGGGAGATTCCCACAGAGGAGTTTTGAATCGAACCGAAAAGATTTTAAACGACGAAAGAATCCGTTTGATTCCTCCCGATACGATTTTCGAACCCTCTTCCGTTTCCAGCGTTCATTCCGTCGGGTTTGAAACGATTCGACGTTCGATCCAGGAAACGATTCCGGACGTTATAGTAGCTCCCGCGATCGTTTCCGCTTACACGGATTCTCTTCACTACGGCGCGGTTGCGGATAACGCGTATCGTTTTTTTCCAGTTCGAGTCAAACCCGACGACGTAAAAAGATTTCACGGAATCGACGAAAGGATTTCGATTTCGAACTACGAAGAGATGATTCGCTTTTATCTCAGGTTGATTTTGAATTCTTCCAATTGATAAACGAAGTCGATTAGGTAGTAAAAAATTCCACTTCGGATTTGAGTTTTCCGGCTTGTTCGTTTAATTTGACCGCGAGTTCGTCGATTTCGGAAACAACCTGATTTAAGAATTCGGTAGTCTCCGAAATGGCGACGATCGTTTTTGAAAACTCGGTCGATGTCTGAGCCTGTTCCTGCGTATGATTTCGAATTTCATCGGAAGAAATGGAAAGATCCGCAAACGCCGATTTCACCTGTTCACTCGCGACGAGTTGAGAATCCGAAAGTTGTGCGACTTCGGAAACGCGATCGAGAGTGATTCCCACCGTATCTCCGATTCTTTTAAAAACGGTTTGAGTCGATTCGATGACTTCTCTTCCGCTTTTGGTAGCGTTTAACGCTTCCGAAATTGCGGAGGTGATTCTTTTTGCGTTATCCTGAGTCTGTTCTCCCAACTTTGCGATCTCTTGAGCGACTACCGCAAATCCTTTTCCCGCTTCGCCCGCTCTTGCGGCTTCGATCGCTGCGTTTAACGAGAGTAAGCCGATCCGGTCCGTGATCTCTTTGATTACGTTTACAGTAGCTCCCATTTTAGAAGTGCTTTCTTCGATCGCTTCCATGGCTTTCTGAGTTCCTTGTAAAGCGTCTTCTCCACTTTTGGTTTCGGTTTTCATCCGATCCGCGTCGACCTTGGTTTCGAGAAGAGCCATGTGAACCTGGCGGATTCTTCCTTCGAGTTCTTCCAGAGAGGCTTGAGCTTTTTTAGCGATCTGAGTCTGCCCTTCCGCACGGGACGCCGTAGAATGAATCGAAGCCGCAATCTCTTCGACTCCGGAACTCATCTCTTCCGTAGAAGCGGCTTGATCCTGCATCTTTCTGGATAATTCTTTTGTGTTGTCTCCGAGAATTTTCGAACTTCCTGAAAGTTTCTCGGCTTCTCTTACGACGCTTTTTACGATGATACGAAGTCGTTTCACAAATTCGTTTAGAGCGCGGCTGTTGGAACCCAATTCGTCGCTCGAAACCATCGGAAGAATGTGGGTCAGATTTCCGTTGGACATTTCTCCAAAAATACGAATCATGTTTTCTGAATTTCTTCGGATCGTAAGTGAAAGTTGATAAGAAGCAACGACTACAGCGATGAGCATAAATACGAGAGTTAAGATCAGAGGAATGGTTACGTCGCCGAGTTTGATCCAACCGGAAGTTTCTTCGAATAAAAGATAACCGAGGATGATGACCGGTAAGATCGCGATCGCAATGATCGTACTAAAAATTCTCGCAAGAACTCCCACCATACGAATTCGATTGGAATCGGTTTGCACTTCGTTGAGACGATCCGATTCTAAGATTTCGACAAAGCTAGATTCCGTGAGAAAAAAATGAGAAACGCCTAAGATAGGATAGATGATGAAGGGAAGAAAGGTAAAGGGAAGCGATTCCAAAAACGTCGGATTAAAAAAGAAACACATGATCCACCAGGCGAAAGGAATTCCCAAACTCCATTGAATCAGATAAAAAATAGAATTGTAAACGGGAAAGTTTAGAATTGTGGTTTTTACTTCAATCCTTTCCTGAGTGTTGAGAGGAAACCAGTTCGTATCTTCCAGTTTTCGAAGAATTCTTCCGAGATAAAAAAAACGAACGGTAGGAACCATATAAGAAGTCAGGGTGGAGGTCGTCGCCGCGATAATCAAAGCAATGGCTTGATCAAAGTCATAACCTCCGGCCGAAATAATAAATAACACCGCTAAAGGAACCGCCAAAATTGTAGTGAGCAATTCCAGACCGACCGTTAATTTCCAGCGAAGTTTGCGTGATTCTGACTGATTCATTTCTTACTCTTTTTTAAAATTGGAACGCCCAACGTATAATAAGGATCGAACTCATCTACATTTTATCAGACGATACTATTTTTTTCTGCAAACAAGCGGGGTAAAATTCCTTTGAGAGAAACCGTTCCTGCTTAAAAAAGACAGGATTCTGACACAAAGTTTCTTGCCGGTCGAAAAAAAAGAAATCGGGGAAAGATTCGATTCTTACTTTCAATCTCTTATATCGGAAGGATCTTTTTCAAAATGAATTCTGTTTATAAGAATCATTCTAAATTAAACCACATCGGCTTGGGGCCCTGAAATCCCGTCCTGTTCCGAATCGATCCCGGCTCTTCTTAGGCTATGCATTGTTTGGTGATAAAGCCTTTTGATGACGTTTTCGCTCCATCCAAACCAGAAGGCGATTTCGAGGTGGGTATAAATCGTATCCGTTTTTAAAAGTTTTCTTTTGTATTTTTCTTTGAGCCGGGAGGAGATGAAGTTTGCGTCTTTTCGTTTCGTAAAGAGGATCTGATGTGAGGATTCTAATTTTTCCAAAAGGATGAGTTCTCGGTTTCGGGATCGAAAACGTTTTTCTTTTCTTTCTTTTAAGAATTCCGGAATCGATTTTCCGGAGACGAGAAGAATACTTTTGAGAAGGAGAATCTCGTTTCTTTCCAGATAAAGATTGTGTTTTAATTTAAAGATGAGAATTCCTCTTCGATCCCCATTCTCCAAAGCTTGCCGGAGATAGATTCGATCCGTGTCGATCGACGCTTCATAATCGGGTTCGAAGACTACGGATCCTTCCAAACGATCCGGATCCAAAAACGTAGCCTCTTTTTTTGAGAGTCTTTTTTCTTTTTTCCATTGATTGAATACGAGGTGTTTCCAAAAAACAAAAGCGAATGCCGGGAAATTTCGATACCCTTTTATCTCGTAAATTTTCGAGAAGGTTTCGATCCTTTGAATAAATTTGAGAAGAACTTCTGCCCTTCCATCCTCGTCCAGTAAATATTTACGAGTCGCAAATCTGCGAATCCAAAATTCCGCCTGGTTTAGCAAAACATCGGGTTTTCCCGTTTTTTTATATTCTAAATAAGAATTTACTAATATACGATCGATGTCCGTCTTTTGATTCATGGTCAAAAAAAGGAGGATCGGCGCGTTCTTTGTCTAAAACTTTTGTAATTTCGATATTCTACCTTTGATCAAAATCAATCTTTCTTTGGATAAAATTCTCCATTTTTTGATTGGAAAATGAACTCGGGGAAGATACACTCTTTGCAAAAGAGAAATAACATGCAAAGACTGATTAAAAAAATTTTGGTTCCTGTGGACGGTTCCGAGAGTTCCAAGAAGGCGTTGGAGATGGGAATCGCGCTCGCAAAAGCGTCCAGCGCGAGTTTGACGATCTTAGAAGTTGTAGAAGAATTCGGTCCTCTTCCCGGCTATTATGAGAAAGCGCCCGAGGGAAAGGATCGAGTCAAATGGATCAGCGAACAGAGATTTGAAAAAATTCATTCGACTTTGGACGAATCTCCGGAAATCAAATGGGATCGCCTGGTTCTGGAAGGATATCCTGCGGATACGATCGTAGAGACCGCCGCGAAAGGTAAATACGATATGATCGTAATCGGATCCAGAGGACTTTCCGCAGTAGGTAGATTTTTGGTGGGCTCCGTTTCGGATCGAATCGTACACCATGCGTCTTGTTCTGTGACCGTGGTAAGATAAGAATTAGAATACGTCGCGTCGTAATAAAGGGAATCGTTGGAGTTCCTACAAAGTTGTGCGAGAGAATTTTACTTGCGAAAAGTAGAATTTTCTGATAGAGGAAAGTCTTGCGACTTTTTCCCGCGGACCCGCCTCCTCCACCCAATCAGGGCGGGGGCGCGACTTTCACGGAAAAATTGTTGGAGTTCCTACAAAGTTGTGCGAGAGAATTTTACTTGCGAAAAGTAGGTTTTTCTGATAGAGGAAAGTCTTGCGACTTATTCCCGCGGACCCGCCTCCTCCACCCAATCAGGGCGGGGGCGCGACTTTCACGGAAAAATCGTCGGAACTACGACAAAGCCCCCCCTTTCTTCTATCGAAAAGATCTTTGCTTCGGGGGAGAATTCGACTTCTTACGGCTCGGAGAAGAATTAAATCTCTGTGGAGGTCTTCCACCCGAATTTGATTTCGGTTTAATCCTTCCGGTAAAGTGCATTACGTTTTCCGAATGGAAGGGTTGTTGTTGATTGACTGGAATCTTCTGACCGATCACTCTTTCAATATCTCTAACAAAAGCCCTTTCTTCCATGTCGCATAACGAAATCGCGACCCCTTGTGTTCCCGCTCTCGCGGTTCTCCCGATTCTATGAACGTAACTCTCCGGAATATTCGGAATCTCGTAATTGATCACGTGAGAAATTTCGTCGATGTCGATTCCTCTTGCGGCGATATCGGTCGCAATAAGAGAGCGGATTTTTCCGGCTCTAAAATCTTCTAAAGCCCTTTGTCTCGCGGACTGAGATTTGTTTCCGTGAATGACGTCCACGGAGATTCCGCTCTTTCCCAAAAGTTCGGAAACACGATTGGCTCCGTGTTTTGTCTTTGTAAAAACGATCACACGTTTGAGTTCCGGATTCTTAAAAAGATGTTTTAAAAGATCTTTTTTCTTATCCGAATCCACAAACATTACGGATTGCTGAATTAGTTCCACCGTGGAAGAAACCGGAGTCACTTCGATACGAACCGGTTTGACGAGCATTGTCCCCGCGAGCTTCTCGATATCGGGAGGCATGGTCGCTGAGAAGAAAAGATTGTGACGTTTTTTTGGTAACATCGCGATGATCTTTCTGATCGAATGAATAAAACCCATATCGAGCATACGATCCGCTTCGTCTAAAACGAAAACTTCAAGTTCGCTTAAGCTTAAGAATCTCTGATCAATCAGATCCACAAGCCTTCCCGGCGTAGCAACCAGAACGTCCACGCCCGAAGAAAGACTTTTTACCTGAGGACTCTGACCGACTCCGCCGAAAATCACTGCCGATTTTAATTTCAGATGTTGACCGTAGACTTTAAAACTATCGTGAACTTGGATCGCGAGTTCTCTCGTCGGAGTGAGAACTAAAACTCGAGTTTGTTTCGGAGCCGCTTTTCTTGGATTTGTAAAGAGTCTATGAAGAATCGGGAGCGCAAAAGCTGCGGTCTTTCCCGTACCGGTTTGGGCGCAGCCCAAAAGGTCCTTCCCCTCGAGTAAGGGAGGAATCGCCTGAATTTGGATCGGCGTCGGTTTAGAATATCCAACGTCTTTGATGGCTTGTTGGATGAGAGGAGCTAAAGGAAGATTCGAAAAATTTTCTATTGGATTGTGCAATGGGAACCGGCTTGTTTCATCCAGATTTTGAGAGATCCCTAAAGAGAATAGAAGAATAAGTTTCCATTTTTAAGCCGGCATCACGTCCGGACCGAATTCAGCACCTGGAAGCAAAGTAACGCCGGGAAGATTCCTCCAATCCGGGTGATCACCGATATGTCGGTAACGATGTTCCCAGACGATACGGTCCTTTACAACGAGAAAGGCTCCGGGCATCTGCAGAGGATTCCTTCCGGGAATCCCATAAAAAAGACCTTTGAGAGTGGCCCTTGCCGTACCCAACAAAACTTCCGGACCGGCCAGTTGAACCAGACTTGCATTTTTTAATCCGAGCTCCTGATAGAACTGAGTTTTAGAATCGGCGACGACAACGGCGTCTTCCCAAACTCCGTCAAAAAATTCTTTCGCCTCCTCCACATCTCCCGGAAAGAAAAAAAGAATCGGGGGAAAGGAAAGACAAGTCTCCGAAATTTCTCTCAGATCTTGCACTGCTTCCTTACTAAAAATACAACCGGAATGTCTTAAAAAAACCAAAAGGCTCAAGCGAGGAGGAAGACAAGGAAGAATCGTCTGGGCACGCAGATGAATTCCATTCACCTCTTTGGTTCGAAAAACTTCCGGAAGAAATTCCATACTTCCAGTATGACCTCTTAAATTTCCTTGTAAATCGATTGATTTCTTCGTTTTCGAAAAATTAACTGCATTTGCATGGAATTCCTAACTCCCGATAAGATCATCGCAATACTTACCTTAACCTTGATGGAAATCGTCCTCGGAATCGATAACATCGTATTTCTTTCCATCGTCGCCGGAAAACTTCCCAAAAATCAACAAGCCAAGGCGAGAAACTTAGGACTTACCCTCGCCCTCGGTTTTAGAATCGGACTTCTCTTTGCGGTCACTTGGATCGCTTCTCTTACAAACGCGCTTTTTACCGTATTTGATTTTGCGATTTCCGGAAGAGATCTCATCATGTTGGGTGGAGGACTTTTTCTCATTGCAAAGAGCACGAGCGAAATTCACGGAAAGATCGAAGGAGCGGAAGAAGGGAATTCCGGATCTCAGAAAGAAAAAATTTCCTTCTGGGGAGTCATCGTACAACTCATCCTTTTGGACATCATCTTTTCGGTGGACTCCATCGTGACCGCGGTCGGACTTTCCGGACATTTCGAAGTCATGGTAATCGCCGTGATTCTTTCGATGATTGTAATGTTGATCTTTTCCGGGGCGGTAAGCGATTTTATCAACGAACACCCGACGATGAAAATTCTCGCGCTTTCCTTTTTGATCATGATCGGAGCGATGTTGTTTGCGGACGGACTTCACTTCCACATTCCGAAAGGATACGTCTATTTCTCGATGGCCTTCTCTCTCGGCGTAGAACTCATCAATTTAAGAATTCGGAAATCCAGTTCTAAGAGACGCTGATTCCGGCCTTCTGATTCCAGGAAGACCATTGCAAATTGTAAAACGGAGCAAAGGCCTTCTTGGGACGTTTTTTCTTTAATTCGTTTAACAAATTCGCGTTCCAGAAACGATATTCCTGAAGAGCGACCCTCGCCGCCTTTTCGCTCAAAAGATCGATCTCTTTGGAAGGATTGGAATTTTTTTCCAATTTGGAAAGTTCATGGAACCATTCTTCTTCCAGAGAAGCGATTCTCGGTTCGATCAACTTTTTAGCGTCCGGATAAAAACGTTGAATCTCTCTGTAAAATTTTTCGTGGGTCCACCAGAGAGAAGTATCCAGGGTCGCACCCGGTTGTTCGAAATTCTTCTCTAAAAAACTAGTCCCGGAAAAACCGGCGGGAAGAAAAAGAGAAATCGAAGGAATCGCGGTTCCCGTAAACCAGAAACGATTTTTAGAAACTTCATTCCTAAGCTCCGCGACAAAGGAACCCGTAGTACCGTTAGGCGTAATAGGTCCCGTCGCGTGAAGACAAACCGAACCCATATCGGAAGAAGAAGGATAAAAGGAATGAAGACTTTTCGGTTCCCCTTCTTGTCTGAGAATTTGCATCGCGCCCCGCGGATCCAAACTTCCCTTTTTAGATTCTCCCATAGAACCGGTTCTTGCCCGGCGCACCTTACACTTACTAAAAAAGGTAAAGAAAGAATCCGAGAATGCTTTACGAAACGAAAAGGATTCTCCTTTTTTCAGCCAACCTTCTTTCAGAGCAAACTCGATCGCGCGGGGATGAATCGTGTCGTAGTCTTCTTCGAGGGTAAGACCGTTCGAGATCGAATAGAAACCTTCGATTCTTTTCCAAGCCCAGAACTTACCTGCGGTTTCGAGAACAAAAGCGTTCTGAGAATCGGCGATCAAAAAACTATTGTGATAGTAAAAGGAAGAATTAGAATAACCGCCGCAAGCGTCCTGACCAAACTGTTCCAAAAGTTGAAGAATGGTTTCTCTTGCGGTCTCCGCATTCTTACTTCTTTCCAGAGCCAGACGAAGAAGATCCATTCCCGTAAGACCCTGATTCTTTTTTTCAAAAGGAATCTTTGTAAAAACGGCTTCGTTTCCGATCACAACACCCGAAGCGTTAGCGCCCATCTCCGCGCCCCACATCTGAAAGGGTTTGGACAAAATGACTTCCTGCGTTTCTTTGACGCTCGGAACTTTGATATAAGTGCACTTCGTTTCTTTTTCACCCGAACGCGAAGGGACACGAAGGAGCGCTTGTGCCTCGTTCGGCTCTCGATCCGAATTCTTTCCAAAGATCATAGAACCGTTTCCGGTAAAAGAAGGAGTCGCTAGAAATGTATCACACATGACGAAAGAAACTCTCCGTTTTGCGGAGCTTAGCAAGTCTTTTTAAACTGCGTCCACGGAGCAAAAATCAAGAAGGGTTCCTAAGTTATAAGAATTCCTACGCGGCTTTTTAGGATCTTCTCCCCCTTTCGGAAGCGGAAAATCCCCAATCTTTCAAAAAAGGCGACCTCTTGGGGAGAATTTTGGATTGACAGAATACTTCAAGTTTAAACTATTAGACATTAAAGCAAATACTTCAAACGTAAAGTATTGAAGGTTGCAAAAAGGAGAATCATTATGTTAGAAACACTTTTTTCCACAAGTTCCGACCTGGGGCCTTTCGTCTTGAGAGTTGTATTGGGAATCGTAATCTTTCCACACGGAGCTCAAAAACTCCTCGGATGGTTTGGAGGTTACGGCTTCAAAGGGACCATGGGATACTTTACGGGAACAGCAGGCCTGCCCGCAATCGTAGCATTTCTCGTGATCATTGGAGAATCGCTCGGATCCGTCGCGCTCGTGTTCGGACTTTTCACACGTTTTACCGCGTTGAGCATCGCGATCATTATGCTCGGGGCTACCCTTTTGGTTCACAGAGAACACGGATTTTTTATCAACTGGTTTGGAGCGCAAAAAGGAGAAGGTTATGAATTTCATCTTCTTGCGATCGGAGCCGCATTGGCTTTGGTCTTTACCGGCGCAGGGGCTTATTCTCTGGACACTTGGATCTTAAGCCTACTTTAGAATTCCATTGTATAAAAATCACGTAATGTGAACAAGTTTTAGGAAATTCTAAGAAGAGTGTCCGTTTTTTTAGGACACTCTCCGAATTTTTTAGGTTTGTTTTAGGAAGACAAAATTTTAAAAAAAAGTTCTTCCGGTTTTCTGGAGAAATGAGTATTCAAATTATTATCTTACAAAGACTAAAAATAAGAATCGAGTCCGCTTCCAAAAGAAACATCGTTTCAACGTCTTAGATTCTTCCGCGCAAAAGCGTCTCACCCTTTCTCCAATTTGATATAAGAATCCATCATCTTAAAAAGAGTAAAAATTTTTTGAGGAATTTATTTCTTAATCTCCCAAAAATTCTTTCTTCTCAAAGGGATCGAACTTTCCGTTTTGAAATCAGAAAATTCAATCCGCTTTTTAAGATCAAGTTAGGTTTGTCCTTGGAAAAAAAGAGTCTTGTAGACTTCCGGAAGTTGTGTCGGTTTTTGAGTAGCAAAGTTGAACCAGAGAAATTCTCCCTTTGCGGTCGCCACACATTCTCCTTCTTGATTCCACATCGTGCAAGAAATGTGAAAGGAGCGAGAGGTTACCGAATCTACTTGTAAGGTGATCTCTAAGATCTCCGGATAACGGACCTGTTTTCGATAATCGACTTCGATATGAGTGATCACGGGTCCGCCTGTCGATGGACGATCCGGTGAATCCCAGAGTTTCAAATCGGAAAAATAATTGGCCCTCGCATTTTCAAAATACTTGGCATATACAACGTGATTGACGTGCCCGAAGGCGTCCATGTCTCCCCAAGCGACTTTCTGGGAGTAACTGTATTGATAACGAATCGGTTTTGGCATTCTTTCTATTCTTCCTAAGAGTGATCGTTGATAAGATCCAAACTCATTCTTTGATTCTAAGCTCTTAAAACACGCGATAAACAACTTCAAAATTTTTTGCGTTTAGGCGAGGTTCATTTAAACGTGCGAATTACTCTAAAAGACAAACTCCCGTTTAGGCGAGGTTCGTATAAACGCGAGACTTCCACTGAAATACAAACCCCCATTTACACGAAGTTCGTATAAACGCAAGACTTCCTCCAAAAGACAAACTCCGATTTAGGCGAAGTTCGTATAAACGCGAGACTTCCTCCAAAAGACAATCTCCGATTTAGGCGAGGTTCGTATAAACGCGAGACTTCCTCAAAAAGACAATCTCCCATTTACGCGAAGTTCGTATAAACGCGAGACTTCCTCCAAAAGACAATCTCCGATTTAGGCGAGGTTCGTATAAACGCGAGAATTCCTCCAAAAGACAATCTCCGATTTAGGTGAAGTTCGTATAAACGCGAGACTTCCACTGAAAGACAAACCCCCATTTACGCGAAGTTCGTATAAACGCGAGACTTCCTCCAAAAGACAAACTCCGATTTAGGCGAAGTTCGTATAAACGCGAGACTTCCTCAAAAAGACAAACTCTGATTTAGGCGAAGTTCGTATAAACGCGAGACTTCCTCCAAAAGACAATCTCCGATTTAGGCGAAGTTCGTATAAACGCCGATAAATTTCCCAAAAACAAAATCATCCCGCCGAAGTCGCTTCGCTCCTCCAGCCAAAAGTTTAAATTCTAATCTACATTCCATTCTTACCCGCAGCGCCCTTCACGACTGCAGGCAGAAGTTTCATTCTTCATTCAAAAGTATTTCTGCGCATTCTGCCTGTAAGCCGGATTCTGTCCTCTCCGAAGAGATGGATGGCCATTTATCTTGCTCCGAAAGTTACCGATCGGAGTCCTTGCTCTCTACCCGCAACCCCGCAGAAACAGCTAAAGGTTGCCTATTTGAGATTGCACCCGGGAGGGTTTACCGTTCCCGACTTCTTTCGAACTCGGAGGTGGGCTCTTACCCCGCCATTTCACCCTTACCTCTACCGAATCGCTTCTGTAGAGGCGGTATTCTTTCTGTTGCACTGTCCATACCCTAACCTCGGAGATTCCTCTCCAGGGTTAAAATTCCGGGAATTACCCGGTCCCGTGTTTCCTGGTGTCCGGACTTTCCTCACCCTTCTTCGAAAGCGAAGAAGCAGCGCGACCATCCGGCAGAATGCTTGGATTAGACAATTTTAGAAGCCCTTCCCAAAACCAGAAAAAAAAGAAAGAATCCGAGCTTCTCAGAGAAAATTGGCACGGCACTTGCATATATCTATACAGATGACGGATTTAGGGGTGATAAGATGAACAAGTTTATAACAGTTGCTCTCTTTTTAAGCATTTTCACTGGACTTTATGCAATGCCAGAGGCCCAAAAGGTCGAGGAAGAGCTTATTAAGTTTACACCAGAGAATGAAATCCAACTTGCAAACAAGCTGAGCGCTCTCGGAAGTCTCAAACAAAAAGTAAGAGATTACAGCTCTGCCATCGAACTTTATAACCAATCCCTCACCGTTCGTGAGAAAATGGGAGAAAGAGAATCTTCTGGATACGCTCTGGTTCTCTATCTCAAATCCATCTCTGAGTTTCGCCAAGGAAAATCCTGCCAAGCTCTTGAGAATATCAAAAGTGTAATTTCAATTTATCAAAAAATCGGGGATATCGACGCGGCCCTCAATGCGGAAGAAGAAGCCTATAAAAAATACCAAGAAGCTTGTTCCATCCACACGGAGAATGTTGCGAACGCACAATAACTCAAGTGACTTGAGCCCATTAATTCATCCCATCTCTAGTTCTAACTGACTTGGCCCGCCCGAAAGGGCGGGATTTTTTTTGATTTGACTCTTCTCCTTTCAAGACTAACCTGAAATTCCGGATCTTGGCGTTTTCTGACTCCTCTCTTCGTCTAAATTGGTCCGGTAGAAAAAAAAATTCGGAGCAGCCTATGAAAATAAATTATAATTGGAAGAATGTAGATCATTCGAAAGCAGCCGAAGAATATGCAGATAGTAAATTGGATCGTGTTTCAAAATATCTCCATTCCGTTCAGTCGTTCGAGATCTCTTTCGAAATGATTCACGGAGAAGTGAGCGCGAATCTGAATCTGCACGGAGATGGAAACAAGTTCAACGCACAAAATTCTAACAAGGATATCTACGCTTGTATAGACGGCTTGGAAGATAAGATCGTAAAACAAGTCAGCAAACATCACGATAAAAAAGCCACTCACTGATCCTATTTCGAAAGTTGTCACAACCATCCGGTGGATCTCCGCCGGATTCCAATCCAAAGAATAATTCTCAATGTCCTTTTCCAGAAAATTAGAAGAAGCGAATCAATACCTTTCAGACGGAGATTTTGAAAAGGCAAAGAAGAATTTTGATTCTCTCTTAAACGAAGATCCCGAACATCCGGAAGTAATCGCCGGATTCTTCATAGCCTCTTATTGGGACAATCGACTCGATCGGATTCACAACGCAAAGGAAGGAAGAGAAAGAAGTCATCTCCTCGTTCAGTATTTTTCCGATTTTCAAAACGCATTCGAACTCAAAAAATTTACGGGAACTTCTTCGTTTCGTTGTATCTCGGAATCGGTTTTATCCGAAGCGGTGGATCAATTGAAAATTTCGGTGCAGAGAGAAGGTTTGCATTTTCAAGATCCATCCGCGCTCTTGGGACTCATCCGCGAACTGATTCGTTTTCGAGATTATAGAAACGCACTTGAGATTTTGAACTACGCTTCTTCGGTGGAAAGAAATTCTCCGGAGTTTCTCTATCTTCGCGCGGAATCCCTTTTTCAAACCGGAGAAGAAAGAAGAGCTCTCATTTTATTCCGCGAAGCCTTCCTCAAAGATCCGACCGCCGCCCCGCTCTCCGTCTTAAAATCGGAACCCATTCTTTCCTGGATTGAAACTCTGAAAAGCTCCTACCAAGAAGAATCGGACCTCAAAGAAGTGCTCCCCGTCGTTCTCGCGGAAAGAGGAATTTTCGAGGAAACCAGAAATTATTCCGAAAAAGAACTCTTAGAATATTATAAAAATTTAATCCGTCTCAAAGACACTCTGAACTCCCGAAAAGATCTCTACGATTTTAAGATTCGCTGTAGGATTCTTCAGCACGCGTGTTTGATTTTGGACGTCTGCAGAGGAATGCAATACAGCGAAATCTATCAGGAATCCAAGAGAATTTTGGATACGGTAGATCCCGGATTCTTTCAAAGACGCCAAGACGGAATTCGAAAATAGAATTTCGAAAGTGTGAGTTCCTACATTTCTTTACAAAGTAGATTTCACTCTTCGAAAGTGTGAGTTCCTACATTCTAAATACCACGATAGACCGGATCAAAACCGAGATTCTCGATTCTTAAAAAATAAACGGGTGGAAAGAAGGTTTTGAGGAAATTTGCCGTTCCTAAAAAAGAACGGCAAATGTATCGAGGGAGAAGGAAAAGGCTAAAGGGGATTTATTTTCCTTGAGTTATCTCAAGAATTTTTCCCAATTCTTCAGCAGTTCTTAGATCACCTTTTTCGGAAAAATATCTCTGAAGAGAATCCAAAGTTTTCTTAGCTTCTGCGTTTCCTGGGATTTGTTTGAGAAGGGCTTCGTCCATCGGAGATTGAAAGGAACCGGAAGAAGGAATGTCCTTAAAGTTTCCCGTTTCATTCTGACCAAAAACGGTTCCGGATCTTTCGGTTAAAACCGGAGAAGACGAAGACTGGAAACGATTGTAAGATACGAATACGATTGCTAATGCCAGAACGGCAGAGAAGGAAAGTTGCAAACCTCGGTTGGAAAGGACGTTCTCTCGAATTCTTTCCCATCCTCTTTCGGGTTCGGGTTGTATTTGTTGAAGTTGATTTTTCAATCGAAGGGAGAATTCTTCACTCAACATAATGGAGCTGAGTTCTTTTTTTCTGAGTTCGGACATCGTCTTTACGAGAGAATTCTCAATCTTGAGTAAATCCCCGTCCTCTTTCCTTAAAAAGAGCGGAACCTTGAATTTTGAATGTAAACTTTTCATCTTTTTCTACCTGAAGTATCCTTCGCCCTTGCCGTCTTGTAAAATCAAATGTTTCAAAAATTCTTTTGCCTTAAAGAGCCTGCTCTTTACGGTTCCTACGTTCGTTCCCAGAACTTCCGCGATTTCGGCGTAGGACATTTCTTCGAAATATCTGAGTTCGATTACCTCTTTGTAGAGATCTTCCAACTCGTTGATTTTGCTAATTAGATAGTTGGACTCGTCACTAAGTTCAATTTTTTTTTCGAATCCGACTCTCTCATCAGTTACCTGGTATTCCTTATCATCCATGGAATTCTCTTTAGCTCGTTTCCGTTTCGCTAACAAGTCCTTGGATTTGTTGACGACGATTCGATACAACCAGGTGTAAACGCCGGATTCGGCTCTAAAATTACGAATGGAACGATATCCCGAAATCAATGCGTCTTGAACGATATCTTCCGCATCATCCCCGTCTTTTACCATGGAGATGGCCTTTCGATAGAGTCTCTCCCGGAATGGATTTACGAGCTGAATATAGGCTTCGTCATCCCCTTCCTTAATCTTCTTAAGAAGGCCGATTTCGATTTCCCGCAGGGTCGGTTTTTTTGGAGTGATTTGTTTTTGGTCCATGCTTGTAGAAGTTGAATCCTGAATTCAAGGATCCTTGAGTAAGCGGATATGGCAATCCGGAAAATAAGAAGTAAGAAGAATGGTTTATGGATCTTGCAAGGAGAGATTGATCAAAACTAGAGTTTCAGTCAGAATCATAGGCGATCGAAAACGAAGTCCATATACGTATCGTAACTTGTGATCGATCGTCTCCTGTCCGAACCATACGATATCGCCTTCAAATTCCAAACGTCTGGCGGTTTTTTTTTCTATTACGGATCCGTAAACGGGTTCCGTTGGTTCCAGATCTTCCCCGTTAAAAATCAAACAAATGCCGGTTTCGGAGATGTTCCCGAGTTTTGCGTGGAGCGTGATTAAACCAAATTCGATTTGTATGATATAGTCTGCGTAGATACCCGGATAGTATCGATGGCTCCTCGGTTGTTGATCAGGGTTTCCGGACATCCAGATCAGAGTTACAGTGGAATGAATGTTTGTCGAGAAGGATTTTACTTCTGGGATTCTTTGGCGATTCTATGGCAATCCACCACCAAACTACGTTCATAAACGAAGAAGTTTTGTTAGCCGAAGTCGCTTCTTAAATGATCAAAATTGAAAGTAGATAAACGCCTTTTCTAAATCCGGAGTCAAAAGCGCGAGTAGGACGGCGATTACCGGATACGAAGCAAACTCAAACCAGACGGGGGGCTCCCAGTGTTTCTTTTTTTCGAAGATCAAATAGCCGAACCAGTTTCCGAGAATGATAGTAATGATCACAGGGATTCCTGTCTTGAACATATAAGGACGCAAACCGCCTTCGGTATATACGAACATCCTTTTCAACATAATCCATTCCTGACTCAAGGATTCGACTCGAAAGCAGGTTCCCACAAGGATCGCCAAAAAATTTACGATAAAAATCTGCAAAGGGATCGCAAGTTTTTCAGGAAGAAGTCTGAAGTTCGGAAAACGATCCTCTTTTAACTTTCTATAAACGGCCTCGATCAAAAGAAGACTACCCTGCGCGCTTCCCCAAACAACGAACGTCCAATTTGCTCCGTGCCAAAAACCCGCGACGAGCATCGTAAACCAGAGATTGAATCTATGTCGAAACAATCCCGCGCGATTCCCGCCTAACGAGATATAGATGTAATCCCGAAGCCAAGTAGAAAGAGTGATATGCCATCTTCTCCAATACTCGGTTACGCTCCTTGCTATAAACGGCATCCTGAAGTTTTCGGGAAGTTCGTATCCAAGCAGCAAGGCGGCGGAGTAAGCCATATCCGTATAACCGCTAAAATCGCAATAGATCTGGATAAAAAATAAAGTTGCAGCCAGCCAGAGCGCGGCAGTTCCGAAGTCTTGAGGATTCGCGTAAATCAATTCTGTGATCGGGGAAACGTTATCCGAAAGTACAACTTTCTTAATATAACCGAGAATAAAAAAGCGGATCGCTTTTCGAAACGGAATTTCCGTCAGATTTTTGATCGTATTCATCTGAGGAAGAAAGGTTCTCGCGGTTACGATCGGACCCGCTACGAGCTGAGGGAAGAAGGAAACAAAAAGTGCAAATCTCAAAAAACTCTTCTCGGGGAAAATCTGTCCCCGATATACGTCGATCGTATAACTCAAAGATTGAAACGTATAAAACGAAATTCCGACCGGAAGAATAATATTCAAGATCGGAAGAGAATTTCCAACCCCGAAAGTTCCCAGAAATAAATTGATCGAGTTTGCAAAGAAATTATAATATTTAAAAAAGCCGAGGATAAAAACCAGATTGAGAACCAAGCTGATCGTGATGAGGACGAACCTTGTTTCCTTGTTATCGGTGGCGTGAATTCTATCGGCCAAAACAAAATCGATCACGGTGGAAAGAAGAATCAGTCCTCCGAATCTCCAATCCCAGCTCATATAAAAATAATAGCTTACGACGAGAAGAAAACTATGGGTGATGGTGAGGGCTTTCGCGTCCTTCCCGAAGAAATAGGGAATTACATACCAGTAGATCAGGAATACGAAGACAAAAAATACAAAAAATTCTAAAGTAGGAAAAAGCAAACTTCTACTCCCGATGTTCCTCTCATGTTTTTCCGAACCTGGATCCGGTCAAGGAATTATGATCGTTCTCCCTTTCCTCTCGCGCTCGAATTTCTCTCTTTTGAAAAAAGAAAAATCTTGCATAATTTTCGATTCAAGGATTCAATTCTCAGAAATCTGACCAAGGAGTTGTTTTTCATGCAACAAAATAAGTTTCGTAAGTCTCTCGTCGTTCTCCTCATTCCGATGATCACCCTGCTCTCTTTTGCAAATTGTTTTGGTAAGTTTGCCATCGTTAAAAAAGTGTATGACGTGAACGAAGGATTTAACATCGGAAGCGGACTACTCGCAAAGATCATCAAAACTCTCGTAATGTATTTTCCTTTTAGCATTCTCTACGCAGTGGGCTTTTTCTTTGACATCATTCTTTTTAACCTGATCGAGTTCTGGTCCGGAAGTAATCCAGTCGGTTACAACGAATATGATAAAGATGGAAAATACGTAAAAACATTCGAAGACCAAGGTGAGAAACTGACTCTGACTTATTCTAATTTCGGAAGCAGATTGGATCTTCAGGTTGAAAAAGAAGGAAAATCACAATTCCTTTCCACTCTTCGTTCCGAGCCTGGAAAGTTTTTCGTTGAAAAGAACGGAAAGCTGGAAGAAATCGCCGTGAGCGCTGAAACCATCGGTTCTAAGACCATTCTTAAAATGGCGGAACAAGGTAAACTGAAGTCCACAAAAGTGATCGAAACCAAAACGTTAAACGAATTGGAAGAAAAGCTGACCGCAGAAGCTCTTTAAGAATTTTAAAAGTAATCAGGGAATTCTTCCCTGATTACTGAACCGCCTTTACTCGATCCGGAATTTTTAAAACTCCGAACTTGCCGATTTTTCTTTTTGCGAACCACCCTTGATTGACTTCCAGCGCGTACAAAGCCTTTTCACTCGAATGATAGAGTTCCTTCGTTTGATTCGGTTTCATATCGTGAATGTCCGTGATTCTTTTATCTCGATTGAAATACGCAATGCTCAGAGGAATCCAAGTATTCTTCATCCAAAAACTCAAATAGTCAGGTTCTGAAAAAACAAAAAGCATACCTTCGTTTTCACCCATTGACTTTCGATACATCAAACCGCGGGCTCGATCCCTCGGCGTGTTTACGATTTCGACGAGAAGAGGATGTTCGTCCACGTAGATCGTGATTTTTTCAATGTCCCTCGCGTTTACGTTGTATGAAACCGCAAAGAGAAAAAGGAGAATGGGTAGGAGTTTAGATCGAAGTTGGAACATATTTTCGTTTATTTCTTTGAATTACACCGCTGATAACGACGAACACAATCGGATTCTTGATTCTTCTTTTGTGAGTTGTCGGAGTTCCGACGACTCACTCTTAGGGAAATTTATCGTTGCAGAAAATGCGATTCTGTGATAGAAGAAATTTCCCGATTTTTCCCGCCGCCTCTCCCCTCCACCCGATTCAGGGCGGGGGCCGCGAGCGTTTTCACAGTGAACGTCGGAACTACGACAAACGTAGCGCCTTCGATCTTTTTTTCGCGATTTCCGGACGACTAAAAGTTTGCCGGTCTTTTTTCTAAGAACGCGGTCATTCCTTCCTTGGATTGACCACCGTCAAAACAAGCACCGAAGGCTTTTTCTTCCAGAGCGATTCCCTCTTTGAGAGAAAGATCCAGACCTTCTTGGATCGTTTTTTTCACTCTCTCGATCGCCTCCGGTCCTTTTTTAAGAATGGAATTCGCAATCATTTTACAAACTCCTAATAGATCATCCCCTTCCTTCACGAGCTTGTTGAGAATTCCGATTCTATATCCTTCTTCCGCGGTGATCATATCTCCGGTTAAGACGAGTTCGATCGCTCTTCCGTATCCGATCAGTCTCGCGAGTCTCTGGGTTCCGCCGAATCCGGGGATTAGTCCGAGAGAAACTTCGGGCAAACCTAATTTCGCTTTCTCCGATCCGATTCTTAGATCGCAAGCGAGAGTCAGCTCCATGCCTCCGCCCAACGCGAATCCGTTGATCGCAGCGATGGAAACGATTTTAGATTGATGCAGTTTTTGGAATACTCCATTGCCGAGTTTGGAAAAGTTTTCTCCTTCCGCGATCCCGAGTTCTTTCATCTCGGCGATATCGGCTCCGGCTACGAAGGCCTTTCCTTCTCCGGTAAAAATCATCACTCGGATGTTTTTATCTTTTTCCAAAGAATCGATTTCCTGACCGATTTGAGTAAGGACTTCTTTGTTTAACGCGTTGAGCGCAGACGGTCTTTGGATTGTAAGAATTGCGATTTGCCCTTCTTTAGTTACGTTGATTAATTTTTCACTCATTCTTATATTTACTCCACTTCCACGATGAGAAAGAGGGTGTCGTCCTCCAGTGTTACGTTTCCAAAAAACTTCTCAACCGCCTTCTGCACGTTGGCCTTAAAGACGATCAGATCTTTTTCGGATCGATTCTCATTCAATATTTCTAAGAGGCCTTCCGTTCCAAGCTGTTTTCCTTCTTCATTTTTGTTTTCTATCAACCCATCGGTATATAAGAAGAATCGATCATCTTCAACGAGCGGAAGTTTGATTTGTTCCGCGATCGGTTTTTTGATTCCGAAGCCGAGAATCGCACCTTCGGTTTCGATTTCTTGAAATTCTTTTTTAAAAGATCCGTGGATCAGATAAGGATGTCCCGCGTTGGAAAACGTAATCTCCTTTGAAATAAAATCCATAAACATATAGATCGCGGACGCGTGATAGGATTGAAATTGTTTTTGCAAAGATTCGTCTATGTAATCCATCAAACGAGAAGGATGCACTTTTAAAATATAAGGCATCGTCGAAACCATAATTTTCACCATGGAAGCAACGAGAGCCGACGCGATTCCGTGCCCCGCGATATCGGTTAAAAAGATTCCCGTGTTTCCTTCCCGCAATTGAACGAAATCAAAAAAATCCCCTCCGATATGATTCGGAGTGATCCTCATCACTTCGTAACGGATCCCTTTGATGCTAAGACGTCCCGGAAAAAGATTCTCCTGTACCTGTTTTGCGACCGTAAGATCTTGTTGGATGTATTTGTATTCCAGATCCAATTCGGAAGAGATCGAAATCAGTCGCTTAACAATAATTACCGAAGAAGTTCCGATGACGATACAAAGCCCGTAGACTACGTCGGGAACAAAAAGAATTCTCGGAAAATCATCCAGACCGAGTTCGATTCTTTTTATGGAAACAAAAAAGATATGAAGAGCAATCGCAATGACCCCGGTCAAAAAACAGGATCCTTTTTTCAGACGAAACATCTGAAAGATCACGATGAGAGAAATGAGCAAAAAGTAATTATTATAAATCTGTAGGCTTTCCAAATCCTGAAAACTGTAAAAGGATTCGTGAAAAAGATTCATCATCAAAAAGATGATCGCTACGTTCGATATTTGAATCACGGAGGAAAGAAATTTCTCCTGAAAGGAAAGAACCAAACTCATCACGTTGATCAAAAAGATGATTCCCAAATAAAGAACTCCCCTTTCCGAGTTTCGAACCTCCGGAATCGCAAGGGTAGGATACATCGTGAAGTGAAGAAGGAACGCGAGACGGATAAAGGACTGATCGATGCGAGTTTGATCCTTCCAAGCTTCGGCTTCGCTGTAGTTGAATTCCCTATCAAAAAAAGTAAAGGGATTCAGAAAGCCGGATCGAAATTTACTGAATCGTTTTATCCAAGTCATAACGAGTGATTTCCGATCCCGAAAGATAAATTTTTATGTTCCAACCCGACTCCAAATACTTGTCTAGTTTTTCCGAAATTTCCAACGCTTCCTTTTCCGTATTCACACGAATAAAAAAAGAACCGGAAGTCGATTTATAGTTATAAGGAAAGCGTTCGCTTAACAAAAGTGTGACTCTTAAATGGTCTCTCCGGGTTTCGATCACGATATGTGAAACGTGTTTTCGGTTGATGATTCTTTCATTGATAGGAAGGCTCCATGGATTCGTTTCCGCACTGGAAGATAGAGCCATAAAAAAAAACGCAGGCAAAAGGGAATAAAACTTCATCGTTTCCAAATTTCCCTAGCCTGGGAACTTTGAGTCCAAATTTACAAGGCTCCTGGAATTGCGCAAACCATTCCGTTTACTACCTCCTTTTTTTTCGGAATAAATATGATTCCGGTTTCGGGTTTACTTTTTTCCGGGACTTTGGAAAAATCTTTCCTATGCATTTATTTCCCAGCTATGTCTTGGAAAAACATTTACGAATGTTATGGATAGGATCCGTCTTTTTGGGGTTTTTCTTTTGCAAGCCCTCCCCGCACTCAATGGGAAATAATCCTTACGCAGAACTCTTCTCAAATCATAAAATAACAAGAGTTGAGCGTTATACGCTCTACAAAGGATGGGAGAATAGAGTTTTCAGTTTGGATCCTGACGAACAAAACTTCATCCAGGAGATGAATCGAATCGACGGATTTCAAGATTCTCCCGAGCCGGATTCAAATCTGTCTCTATGGAAGAATCGCTTGCGCGCTGTTAGAAAAAATCTTCCGGATTCCGTAAATTCGATCTTAGACGATTCTCTTTATCGAGTGATCCTTTGTAAGAATTTAGGCGGCACGGGGCTTACCGGTTTTGTCTATGACTCTCATGGTCCGGCCGGAGGAGTGATCTTTTTGGATACGGAAATGCTGACTCAGACCGCAAACGAATGGATCACCAAAAAGGAGAATTCTCCGTTTCGTTCCCCAAACACACAAATCGCCGTTCAAATCGAATCGGAGTTAGGTGATAGTATTGAAAGTGCGACGGAATACATTCTTTTACACGAAGTGGGTCATCTCGTTTCCGTTCGGGAAAAGATCGTCCCCGACTTTCGTGAAATTAAAAGAGACTTTAGTACTTTTGAATTTTCTAATGGAATTTGGTCGAGTGAACTGGAGAGTTCCTTCGATTCCCGCTTTCCCCTGCGGAAAAAAGTTCGTTTTTACACAAACGATCCGATGGATCTCGAAACTCATTGGAACGAAATCTATCCGGTCTTAAAAACAACACCGTTTCCCACCCTTTACTCCGCGAACAACGGAGACGATTTTTTTGCCGATTCCTTTGTCTCGTATGTGCATACGGAGTTACAAAAAAAGGTATGGCGTTTGGAAATTCTTCAAAACAAAAAAAAGGTTTTTGAAATGAAGAATGGAATTCAGGAAGAACGTTGTCTCAAACAAAAAAAATTCTTGGATGGTTTGTTTCAAAAGAAACGTTAGGAGTCGTTTACTCTGAATTTTAGAGACTAAACGTTCGATATCCGGCTGCGATCCTTGTCTTTTTTATTGAAACTACCAATCTAAAGAAAGGTTTGTCACAAAACGAGTCCATTCAGTCGTGAATGCGGCATGGTTTTAGAATCGCCGAAGTATCATAAATTCTCCCGGATTACAAATTTTTCAACAACCAAACGTTTTCTTTTGCGGGACATTTCCCTTTCATTCCGCCCGGAACTTCTCTGGTTTCCATTAAATTCAAATGATAATGATTGGAATAGTGCTTTCTTACTTCGTCGTTCTGGATCGAAAAAGGAGGACCGTTTATCATACTTTGATCATATTCGTAACAAACTAACAATTGGGGTGCGTTTTTTGTGATCTGGATCAAGTGAGTTGTATACCGATCGCGCATTTCTTGCGGTAACGCTACCAAGGCCGCTCTGTCGTAAATCCCGTCGACCGTACCAAGAATCTCATTCGATAAATGGAATATATCACCGACAAAAATGTCAATATTATCCGCGCTGTATCGGTCCAACTCGCCCACACGCTCTATTTTTGGCTTCACTCCAAGTTCCGAAAATAATTGTTCGATTGCAATTTGACTTAGCTCTGCACCGGCGACCCGATAGCCGTTTGAAAGCAACCAAGGTATATCCAGGGTTTTCCCGCATAACGGTACAAATACTCGGCTTCCCTTTGCCAAAGACAGATCTTTGAAATAGCCGATTAAATATGGATTCGCCTTACCTTCGTGAAAAGCGATCTCATTCTTACTCCATCTCTGATGCCAAAAATTCGCGTCCATAACAACCTCTCTGTCAGTTGATTTGAAGAGAACTTCGAATTTTGTCACTCTTAAAGCGGATTATCGACGAGGAAATTCGAACACGAAGGTGGTCGTTACCCTATTTTGACATTTCATTCGCAATCGCTAATTTAGAATGAACACAATGGAGATCTTTTGATAACAAGTAGAACTTGCGCCGTCTATTTTACAAGGCTTGTAGGAAGCGGTATTCAACATCATTCCTGCGGATTCGTTAAAATCGGAGTGATCGCAGCTATTTGCTGATAGACAATAATTTTCTAATATACCATCCGTATTGACGATTACATACGTATCGATCACGCATCTCTTGATATTTTTTTTAATCGCCGAACGTGGATAAGAGTCAATCGTCATAGGAGCCAACACCTGTACGATCGGATATTCAAAAGTGGCGTCGGCGAGAGGAAATTTTTTCTCGATCAATTCTTGGCAAGAAATTCGATTTTTACTGATACCGTAAATAAAACCGATATCGGAAAGTTTTGATTTCTCTTTACGAACGGCAAACAACATACTTCCGAAGAAAAAAACTACAATCAATCCGATTTTAAAAAATTTCAAAGTATTCGATCCTAATTATCGAATACAACAAGTGAAAGAAGAATTTGAGGCTCATCTTTCACTAGTTAGACGATTAAAATCAGATTTCTTTCGTTTCTGAAATTTTGAACTTATCAATCAAACGAAGTAGTCCTTCGGATTGAGTATGCATATTTCCGGAAAAGCCCGTGAGATCGTCCGCGCCGCTCGCAATTTCTTGAGTTCCGTCCGAAATGCTTACGATCGTCTTCGTAATTTCTTCGGACGCGCGTTTTTGTTCTTGGACGGCTTCTTCGATCTGAAGACTAAAACTCATAAGAGAACTTGCGCTCTGGTGGATCTTCTCCGTATTCTTTTCCTGAGTGTTGACCGATTCCAAAACGTTCTTTGCGGAAACGCCGAACATATCCACCGAACTTCTTAACTTAGCGAGAATTCCGGACGCTTCTTTTACCTTGCTTGTTCCGTTCATCACTGCGCGGTTTGTGGAATCGACGAGTTGACCGATTTCCTGGACGCTATTGGAAGTCTGAGAGGCGAGTTTGGAAATTTCTTCCGCGACGACTGCGAAACCCTTTCCTGCTTCTCCGGCTCGGGCTGCTTCGATCGCTGCGTTTAACGCGAGTAAGTTGGTCTTTTCAGAAATGTCAGTGATGATGGAAAGAATTTCGTTGATCCTCGAAGCGCTGTCTCCGATTTCATCCATCGCTTTTGTGGATTGATTCATCGAACTTTCACCCGTAGTCGCTTGTTGTTGAGATTCTCCCGCGAGAGAAGCTAAGGATTGCATCTCGGTATTGATTCTTGCGATTTGTTCTTTGAGAAGAATCACGTTTCCATCGATATCCTTCATGTGAGAAATCGCCTTCACCATCGAATTTCCCACGTTTTCGGCCGAAGCGGCGAGTTCTTCGATGGCCGCTGAAGATTCTTCCGATGCCGAAGCTTGTTCCTGCGCTACGTCGTAAAAATTCTTGGACGACTCGGCCATCTTATCCGAAGTCGAATTCAAGGATTCGGAGGAACCCTTGATTTCAAAAATGATTCCCTTGATATTATTCTTCATCCGATCCAAGGATTGAAGCAATTTTCCGATTTCATCGGTCCTTTCATAGCTGTTGTTTACGACGAGATTACCCGAAGCGATCTCTTCCGAAAAGGAAATGGCGCTGTTGATTCCTTTTGTAATCAATTTTTGGAATATTAGATTTAATACGATTACGATGATGATCATCGTGATCAAGGAAGAAGCGACGGTTTCCAGAATGATTCTTCCTAAATTTTTCCAAAAAACATTGTCGGGAACGCTGACTTCCAAGATCCATCTCTTATCATAATTCCCCAAAAAGAACGCATAGAAAAAATGAGTAGCTCCATCTTTTTTGAAAATCTGAAGATCCTGTTTCTCGCTTCCTTCCAAAATCTTTTTCTTCCATTCAGGATCTTGAATGTCTTTACCGACCAACCCGGGCTCTTGACCGTTTGCGGCGTAAAAACCGCCGGGTGAAATCAAACTGAGATATCCTTCTCCTTGAAACGGACGAATCGGAGAGAGCATCTTCTGCATGTTCTCCATTGTGATATCCATTCCCACCACGCCGACGACCTTCCCACCTCTTCGAACCGGTTTTACGACCGAGATCATCAGAATCTCCTTCCCGGAAACCGGATACGCAAAAGGGTCCGCTATAAAATCCCTTCCCGTTTTTTTGGGAACGTTGTAGAAGTAACCGCTCGCATCCTGATTTTCGTAATAGATAACGGGTTCGAGAACCAAAGGTTTATCGGGACCCGCGGCCTTGTTGATATAAGGAATGAATCTTCCCGTGGCGTCATAACCTTGTTTGTTTACATACTGCACGTCTTTAGAATCAAACTGTCCCGGTTCGAATACGGACCAAGCTCCGAAATAATTAGGATCCGTCTTCGCGAGATCCTTTAAGGTTTCGATCGTTTCTTCTCGGCTCGGTCTTGCGTGGGAAAGTTGAAATTCCAATCCCCTCAAACCTCCTAGGGCCTTATCAAAAAAGTCCTGAATTTCAAAAGCATACCTCGACGCGATCAAAGAAGAAGAATTCTTTATATCTTCCGTAAGTTTAAAATAGGTAGTAATCGTGTTGATCGTCGTGATCGCAAGACTACCAGACAATAAAATAAGAGAAAGATATAACGAAATTCTAAACCGTATGCTCATGATGTTCCTGGACTTTTTTGTTTCTTTTTGTATATTTTATTTAAAAGCTGTGTGAAAACCCAATACTAAACCAAAACAAATGCGCCGGAATTTTCTGCAGTAGATACGATTCCCTTATAGCCTGTCTGAGCGAACCGTCTCCCGCGTCCGGTATCAAAGGACTATTTGCGATTTGATCCAGTAGAAATTGATTGATCGGGCCGTTGACTTTGGACGGATCCACGATCAAACCGTCTTTTGTATTTCGGTTAACGTAACCGCCGGTCGCACCGTAGTAATTATCAGTATCATACATATACAGATTGGGTCTGTAAACGTGATTCCCCTTGATAAAAAATTTTCCAAAATAGAATGTCAAACTGCTCGTGATATCTTGAATCCCGTTTCGGTTGTCCACGATATTGTTCGACATTTCGTAACCGATGTTAACCGCAGGAGTGATCCGAAAAAACTTTTCGCTGAAGTATTCGTGACTCATATAGAGAGAGAGATAATTCTTTCCGGCGGCAAGTCCCGCATTCTCCTGACTCATCTGAGTGTAAAAAGAAAGTGTCGGTGTGATATAGGAAAGAAAAGGAAGTTGCCAAAAGATATAATATTCCTGCCAAGCGAGTCGAGTGATCTGATTGGAAGTATTGTTAGAACTCGTAACTCCTTGTGCCGCGAGAGAATTGTATCCTCCCAAAGGAGCGGAAACATAACCCGGGTTTTTGTTAAACGTATTGTAAAACCAGGTTCCTACGGTGAACTTACCCCAACTCGTCTTTTCAAACGTATAATAAAAAGCGTAAAATAAACCGTCAGCGCGTTTCATACCGTTCTGTTCCTTATAAGGACGAGGCGTCAAACCGCCGCAAGTCGGTCCCGTTGCAAAGTTTCCGCTCATCACATTACTCTGCGTATCGTAGACACAACCTTGATTTGCCAAGTCGGGATTAGGAGCGGTAAAAGGATTTCCTTGACCGGGATACGCAGGGCCCGCCCCGCCGGGCGAAAGTTGAAAACGTCCGTCGCTGTCTCGGTCGTTTCTTTCGTTCAATTGAAAGTTTCCCCAGAATTGTATCATAAAACCTTTGAGAGGAGTGTTGATATTGATCGTAGGTTGATAGGAAGGAACAAACGTAGTGGCGGCGTAACTATCGTTTCTTCTTCGGTTGGCCATCTCACCGGAGAAACTCAAACCCCGCCAGATAAAGTCCGAAACGATCTCGTGAGTCACGTCTATCGTAGTATCGTTGCCTTGAGTTCCTGCATGAGGCGGTTCCCTTTCGATCGGCGCCGCAATTCCCGCATACGGATTGGTATGAGTCGTCTCGCTTTTGGAAGGAGTCGAAGGTTTATCGGAAGAGATCGCATTCTTCCCCTTATCCTGAGGTTTTTCGTAAGTCACGCTGACTACGTTATCTTTATTGATATAACGAATGAAGTCTTCGTTTTCAGCCAGAAGAACTTTCTCATCGTCTTCCAAAATTACCTTTCCTCTATAGATGAGTCCATTTTTCAACCGAACGATATCGGCGGCGACGAGCGCGGAACCAAAGAAGAAAAAAACAAAAAACAAAACAAAAGCATTTGGCCTCATAAAACTCCCAACCTTATCAATTTTTTATTTCCAATTTTTCAAATTATCAAGCAGAAATGAATCCCAAATCCAAGACCTTTGTTTCGATAACAACCCGGGAAGAATAACAGAAACAGAAAGCAAAGACAAGAATCAACTAGGAAAAAACTTTTTCTTTCGACGAATAACAATAAGGTGATCTTTCAAAGTTCAAAGATTCTCGCTTCCAAGAAGGCAAACGAATTGAGACAAAACTGCGTCTTTTTTAAGTAAAATTTACTAAAAATTCAATGCTCGAAACAAGGAGGGGTTATAATTTTAGAAATCATCAGTTCTTTGAAAAGGAGTCCCGAAAATCGAGCCCGCAAGCGTGCTATAACCGGGAATTAACGTCAGATTGTAGAAAGAATCGGAAATTATAAAACTGAACGGATATCGAATTCGAAAAAAGAAATTAGATAGATTGAATTTTGAAAGTGATTTTAATCTGAGAATCTCAACTGGATCTTTCTTTCGAATCAAAAATTGATTATGAAATTACATTTAAGACATAAACAGGAAGTCGGAATTTCTTCTAAAAAGAAGCTTAGATCCTTGTCCGAACGGATTTCATTCTTAAAACAAGCCATAACAAACGCAGTTTACTTGTTAAATTCAGTTCCGGAATTTTTTCTTCGGTTAACGAACCCCAGCAAATCAAATCCATTAGAAATTTATAATTTTATAATATATTTTTGCTCCATTGATTTTAACAACGGAAAAAATCGATATGAGCAATAAAGGCGATTCTTTCGAAAATTTAAAAAAGGAATTAGAAGAATCCCGACTTCGAATTCAATCTCTGGAGAATCAGATTCGTGAAAACGAATCCTTAAAGGATTCTCTTCGAAAGGCCGAAAAAAGAATAACTCAGATCATAGAAAATTCTCCGGACGCGATCGTAATTCTAAATATGGAGACCGGAAAATTTCAATCGGTCAATCAGAGGGCTTCCGCTCTTTTCGGATATTCCATAGAAGAATTTCAAACGCTCGGTCCGATCGAAATCAGTCCCCCTTTTCAAGAAGACGGAAGGTCGAGCGAAGAAGCTGCCCTCGGATATCTCAAAAGAGCGAGTCAAGGCGAGTTAGTCACCTTTGAATGGCTTCACAAATCCAAATCCGATGAAATCATCTCCTGCGAAGTGAGATTGATTTCTCTTCCCGGAGAAAGCCTTCTCGTCCGAGGAAGTATTCTCGATATCCGAGATCAAAAAAAGATCCAGGACGAACTCAAAAAAAATCAAAAACGGTTGGAGTCCGCGATTTACGGAGGGGAGCTGGGTCTCTGGGAATGGGATATTCCGACTAACGGAAATACGTTTAACGAATACTGGGCTGAAATGTTAGGTTACAAATTGAGCGAACTCCGTCCGCACATGGACACTTGGAAGTCCTTGCTCCATCCCGAAGATCTTCCGTTAGCCGAGCAAGCCTTGCAAAAATATATGTCCGGAGAAAGTCCCGTCTACGAATGCGAGTTTCGTATGAAGTGTAAGGACGGTTCTTGGAAGTGGATCTTAACCGTCGGCAAACTTCAGGACTACGATTCAAACGGACAACCGCTCAAGATGTACGGAATTCACGCAGATATCAACCGTCGAAAAAAAGTGGAACAAAAACTAAAAGAAAAGGAAGCAGCGCTTTCTCGTTCTCAAAAATTGGCGGGGCTCGGTTCCTGGGAATACGAACTTGCAAACGATACGATGTCAGTCTCGGAACATCTTGGAAAAATTTACGAACTGGAAAATTCCTCTTCCAAGGGAATCTACGGTCTCGAACTCATTCATCCGGACGATAAAACCCGAGTTCAAAATTATTTCATAAACGCGATCTCCAACGGATATATTCGTGAAATTGAATATAGAATTTTTACGACTTCCGGAAAATTAAAGACGATTCTCAATCAGAGCGAATTGATCTCGAACGAAAAGGGAGAACTCATAAAGATCATCGGTTCTATTTTGGACGTCAGCGAAAAAAGAAAAAACGAAAGACTTCTCCAATATCGTCTCGGTTTTGAAACGCTGACTACAAAAGTTTCGAGCGAAATCATCAATCTTCCTTCCCACGAAATCCCGGAAACCATACGATCCGGTTTGGAAAAATTAGCCCTCTTTTTGAACATGCAAAGGGGAACCATCGTCCTCTATAACTCCGATTACACGACGAGACGAGTGATCTACGAATGGATTCATCCGAAGGCAAAAATACAAAAGGAAAATCTAAATCAAATAGAAACGATCGATCCGAACAGCTTTATCACGGGCGAAATGAAAGGCGGAAGAATCGCAAAGATTGAAAGTAAAGAAGATCTTCCCCTCGATTCCGATCGCGAACTGTTGACCCGAAACGGATTCTTATCGTATCTCGCGATTCCACTGATGATCGGCGGGAACTTAAAAGGAAGACTCGGTTTCGGTTCGGAAAGTTTAGGAATCAAAAAAGAACCAGATCTCGATCAACTGGAAAATCAACTCTTAAGAAACTTTGCAGAGATTATCATCAACGCCTTGGAAAGAAAAAGAGTCGAAGAGGAATTGAAACAGGAAAGAGATCTTCTTTCCTCCATCACCGAAAACAGCGCGACTTCTATCACGGTCCTCAGTCCGGAAGGTAAAATTCTCTACGCAAATAAAAGTTCGGAACACGTTTTAGGAATTCAAAGTTCGGATATCACTTCTCGCTCTTACAATTCTCCTCAATGGGAAGCCATGTCTCTCGACGGGGGAGAATGGAAAGAAGAAGACCAACCCTTTACTCTGGTGATGAAAACCGGCGCGCCTGTCTACGATATACGACACGCGATCGTAACCTCAAACAAAGAAATCAAATATTTATCAGTAAACGGATCTCCCGTAAAAAACGACAAAGGGGAAATTCTATCCCTCGTATTTTTAGTTACCGATATCACCGAAAGTGTCTTAAAGGAACGAGCTCTCAAAGCGAACGAGGAACGATACAGAACCGTCGCGGAACAAACCGGAAGTATCGTCTACGACTACGACGTCTCCACCGGGAATGTGACCTGGGCCGGAGCCGTTTTTTCACTGACCGGATTTAAACTAGAAGAATTCCAAAACTTTAATATAGATAAATGGACTGAATTTATTCATCCGATGGATCTGGATCGAGTTTTACACGACTTGGAAGAATCCATGACCAAACGAACCAAGTTTCGTTCCACGTATCGTTTTCGAACCAAATACGGAGGTTATATTTTGGTCGAAGACAGAGGAGTTGTTCTCTACGACGGAGAAAATAAAGCCTTTCGTATGATGGGAGCGATGATAGATATCGCCGAAAAGAAAAAAGCGGAAGAGATGCTCAAGGATAGCGAAGAAAGACTTCGTCTCGCGCTCAACGCCGCCAATATGGGAAACTGGAGTTGGGAAATCAGCGAGGACAAAATCAACTGGTCCGAAAAAGCGTTTCAGATTTTTAGAACTGAACCTTCCCTTTTCAAGGCCAATCTAAAAGCCGTTTCCGATCTGACTCATCCCGAAGACAAACCCCTCTTTGAAAAAACGATTCAGAATCTCCTCGCTGGAAAAACCGCCGGAGACGAGTATTACTTTCAACATAGATTGCTTCTTCCTAACGACGATCTCGCTTGGATCGAAGCCAAAGGAAAACTCTACAGAGATCGAAATTCTCAACCGGTTCGTTTGGTCGGAACCGTAACCGATATCACCGAAAGAAAAAAAGCCGAAGAAGAACTCAAAACTTCCGAGATGAGGTTTCAGACTTTCTATCAATTTTCAAACGAAGCGATCATTTTATTAGAAAAAGGGAATATTCGAATCGAAGACTCCAATCCCGCGTTCCAAAAACTTTTCGGATATTCGGCGAATGAGGCCGCGGGTCTCAATCTCATCCGTCTTCTTTCAAGAGGTTCCTTACGTGAGTTGAGAAAAAGAAACTTTTCATTCGGGGGAAAAGATTCCGTCGAAATCATAGCCAAAAAGAAAAACGGAAATTTCTTTCCCGCGATCGTAAGCCTGAGAACCTTCATCAACAAGGGAACGGTTTTTTACTCCGTCAACGTCATCGATACGACTCCGTTTAAGGAAGCCGAAGAACTCAGGATCGTAAATAACGAAATTCGGGTCCGAAATAAACTCATCGAAATCCAAAAAAACGAATTGGAAAACACGTTGGAAAATCTAAAAAAAACCCAGTCCCAACTGATCCAATCCGAAAAAATGGCCGCGCTCGGACAACTGATGGCCGGCATCGCTCACGAAATCAACAACCCGATCGGGGCCGTACAAGCCTCCAATCAAAACATTCAAGAATGTCTCAATCGATTTCGTTCTCTTTTACCGGACGTTCAGATCGCGATGGGATCCCTCAACGCGGAACTGAGAGAGTTGTTCGCGGAATTTATAGAAAGAGCCATTTCGAGCAACGAACACTTCACCGGAATGGAACAAAGAAATCGCAAAAAAACGATCGCAAGCATATTAGAATCTCGTAAAATACCCACCCGCCTAGCGGTCGCCTACGCGGATACGTTAGTCGACATGGGGATCGGAGAACTGCCCGAAAAGTTTATTCCTCTTCTATTATTGGAACAGTCCGAAATGATCTTGGAATATTCTTCCTTAGAATCCTTCTTTTTTAGAAATACAAAAACGATTCAAGTGGCAGTGGATCGGATTTCCAAAATTCTTTACGCGCTCAAAAATTTCTCACACTTCGATATCGCGGGAGAAAGAATCCTCGCTTCGGTCAAGGATACGATCGAAACCGTTCTTACGATCTATCATAACCAGTTAAAAAAAGGAGTGGAACTGCAAAAAGATTTTGAAGAGGTTCCTCCGATTTTATGTTTTCCGGACGACCTGCTCCATATCTGGACCAATCTTATCTACAATTCTTTGCAAGCGATGCAGTTTAAGGGATCCATTACGATTCGTCTGAGAAAAAAAGAAAGCGAGTTGATGGTGGAAGTAAAAGACAACGGGCCCGGAATCCCAGGTGAAATTCAGGAAAGAATTTTTGAACCCTTCTTTACGACAAAGGCTCCGGGTGAAGGAAGCGGGCTCGGACTGGATATCGTGAAAAAGATCGTGGAGAAACACGAGGGAAAGATCGAATTGGAAAGTTTTCCCGGAATGACTTCCTTTAAGATCTATCTTCCGATTCTTACGGAACGGGTATGATCGATATTTAATATTCTCTGAAAATGAAAACGGGGAAGACGGATCTAAAATCGCACGAAACAAATCGCAGGAGCCGAAAGAATTTTATCCTTCCAAAGCCGTAGTAATCGTAGAAACCAACTCCCTTTCATCCCAAGGTTTTTTGAGATAAGAGCGAAGATTGATTTCTTTTTTCAAAGCTTCAATCGAAGAATCATCCGCGTGACCTGTAACTATCACTTTTTGGATGTCTGGATATTTGCTGTGAACCTGTCTTAAAAATTCATCCCCTTTCACGTTAGGCATCAACCAATCGGAAATGATAATAAGAATTCTAACGTCTTCGTGAACCAACTCTTCGATGATCTGCCAAGCCTCTCCGGCGTCTAAAGCCGTTTCGTACCTGTACCCGTCCCCGAGGTGACGTTTCACCTGAGATTTCATGCTCATTAGTATCAGAGCTTCATCGTCTACAAAAAGAATTGCCTTATCCAACTGAGGTACTCACCTATTTAATTCGACTCGCCTAATAGTAAAAAAACGCAAGGCGTTACACTATTTGGAAAAAAAATAATGGCAAGTCAATTTTGGAAAAAAATGACAAACCCCTTTTAAAGTGAAACCTGAGGGATGGGAAGAATCTCCGGAGAAGGCTCCATGATATAGTAACCCTGACAATATTCCACCCCTAATGTACGAACCGTGTCAAATTCTTCTTTCCCGGCTACGAATTCCGCGATGACCTTGGCACCGATTCGATGCGCCATTTCCGTCATTGCAGAGGTAAGAAGAAAAGGAGTCTGACTGAGGTGAATTCCTTTGATAAACTTTCCGTCGATTTTGATATAGTCGGGATCGATCTCCATCAATCTTTCGAAATTGGATTGATCCACTCCGAAGTCGTCGATCGCAATCTTACAACCGCACTCCTTGAGTTCTTTGATCGTTTCCAAACCTCGATCTCCTCCGGCGAGCCGATCGGTTTCCAAAATTTCAAGAGTCAATCTTTCCGGAAGAATTCCATAGTGTTGCAGACGACTTACGACCCAAAGGACAAACCCTTTTTTTTCTAGATCGGATTCCGAAATGTTTACGGAAAAAGAATATTCGGGATGTTTTGAAAAATAACGAAGCGATTTTTCGATCATGATCGGAGTCAGAAGTCGAATGATCCCGGTCGATCTTGCGATCGAGATAAAACTCGCGGGTGAATAGACTTGATCTCCTTCTTGGATTCTCGCAAGACATTCAAATTTTGTAATTCTTTCGAGTTTGTTGTCGTAGATTCCCTGAAAATAAGGAATCACGTTGCCCGCGTTGATCGCGTCGTTCAACTTTCTTCCGAGGATCAGGTTGATCTGATACTGATCCCCTTCCTCCATCGAATTGGAATACTGCATGAGTTCGAGTTCTCGGTTTTGAGCCGCGTTCATCATAGCAATTCTCGCCTTATAGTATAACGCCGTATAGTCGGTCGCGACTCCGATGGAAACGTTTACACGAAAAGAAATTCCGTCGGCTTCCAGATATTCCGATCTTAGAAGAATCCGAAATGCCACAAGAAGAGAATGGAATTTGCTTTCTTCGAGATCGGAAAGGACAGCGACCTCGTCTTGATAGAGGTGAAACAACCTTCCGGACTTTCCCAAAAACGTAGAAAGAGAATTTAAGAATTGGCTAAGGACCTTGTGATAGACTCCGACTCCGAAATGATGGGTCGTAGAAGTGGAGGATTCGATTCGGATAACGGAAAGTGTGGAAGGAATTTTCAGGACTTCCCTTTCGTCCAGAGACCTTCGTAAACTCTCCAGATTCGGGAGTTCAGTTTCTCTGTCATAGAGAAGGGTCTTTTCCAATTTCTGATTGAGATCCAAAAGAGAGACGTCCTTAAAATAGGATTTGAGCGCCTCTCGAATCGTAAGAATCAAGTCGTTGGAATCCCAGGGTTTGGAAAGATATCGGTATAAGTTTGCGTGGTTCAACGCGTTTCCCACCGCGTCGGCGGACGCTTGCCCCGTCAGCATGATCTTTCGGATATCCGGATTTCGATTGTGGATTCGGATTAGGAGTTCGTCTCCTTTAACTCCGGGCATTACCTGATCACAGATGATGACCGGAATATCGATCCCGCTCGCCATATATTCTTCCAGAATTTCCCAGGCCGACTCCGCGTCTTCCGCGGTTTCAATATCGTATTCTTTACCGAATGCGAGTTTGAGTTGTTCTTTGAGTCCCCTCAGGATGATCAATTCGTCGTCGACTAAGAGTATGACGGGTTTAGAATCTCCGCTTTCTTTCTTAGAAATTTCGTTTCCGTTCATTCATAATCCTAAAACAGTGTTTCATTTAACATTATACGATAGGCGGAACGATTTGTGATTGGAAATTTATTTCCAAAAAAGTAATTTTAATCTTTCGCCGATTGTAATTTTAGAAAATCGGAAGAATTCATTCTTCCAACTTTCGTTCCCAAATTCACGTTAGTTTTTTCTAATGCCGAATGCCCAAATCGAACAGTCAAAGTTCTTATATTTGACAACCGGGTCTGTAATTATACTCTTCCCCGTAGAACGCCAATTATTTTTTTATATTCCCATTAAATCTGGAAGGTTTTGATGCTCCTTGTTAATTTTGAGAACGAAAGAGAAATTAGTTTACCCGAAAATTCCACTCCTCAGAGCCTGTTAGAAATTAGCTTAGCCAATGGAATCCCTCACACACACGCTTGTGGAGGAAATGCAAGATGTTCCACATGCCGTGTCTTAGTTTTGGAAAATCCTTCCAATTTATCGGAGCCTCAACAAAAAGAAAAGGATCTGTCACAAAAGAAAGGCTTTCCTGAGTCCGTTCGACTCGCGTGTCAGGCAAAAGTGTTAGGAGACGTTCGAGTTCGAAGAATCGTTTTAGACGACGAGGACTACAATCTTACTATTCCAGGATCGGCTACGATCTCCGGAGAAGAAAAAGAAATCGCGATCCTATTTAGTGACATTCGTGACTTTACTAGTTTTTCGGAATCACATCTTCCTTACGACGTGATCCATATTCTCAACCGTTATTTTTACAAGATGGGTGATATCGTTTTAAAACACGGCGGGAAGATCGACAAATATATCGGAGACGGACTTATGGCCCTCTTCGGAGTAGACGGAGGTTCCGCGGAAGAAGTTTGTATCAGCGCTTTGCGTGCTGCAAAAGAGATGGAACTCGAACTCTATTCTCTCAACGAATATCTAAAATCTCATTTTCATATCTCGTTTCGAATCGGAGTCGGGGTACATTATGGAAGTTGCATATTAGGACAACTCGGACATCCGGCTAACATGTCTTTTACGGCGATCGGAGATTCCGTAAACATGGCGAGTAGAATCGAGTCCAAAACAAAAAAGGCGGGAGCGACCGTTCTCGTCTCGGAATCGTTATACGAACAGGTTCGCGGTCGAGTTCGTAAAGGAAGAACCTTTTCCACAAAACTCAAGGGAAAAACCGGAGATTACAAACTCTACGAGATCCAAGAGATTCTTAAAAAAGCGAGTCTCAATACTTGGGAAGAAGCCAGAAACTATCTCAGAAAGATCATCCTCGTTCGGGAAACCGGAAGTTGGTTAAAACTCGTCTATCATATCGCTTGTCTCTTTGACGAAAAAGAAAACTGGCTTGGACTCGGCGCGGCCGCCCACTTTCAAAACTTCAGAACTCTTTCCGAAAACCAAGACCTCGTCGCAAATCTGGATCGGATCATCGAAGCAAAAGAAACCTTCTCTCAAAAAAGCGAAACCTCGTATTCACTCGCGGACTTCTTGGCGCTAGCAGGCGCGGTCGCTCTCGAAAAATCAGGCGGCCCAAGAATCAACGTCGAATCTGGAAGACAAGACAAATCATTTGATTCCATACGACAAATTCTTCCTCTCGGAATGTTGACTCAAAAAGATCAGTTGCCTTGTCTTGGAAAGATGAATCTCAACGTGCAGGATTTAGTTACGATCTCGGGCGCACGAACGATCGGATGGTTGGGCGCGGAATCTTTTACCGCCAATCCGTATTATTTCGACAACAGCTATTTTCATGTTCTCTTAAAAGCCGGGCTCGAAGGACCGCTTCTCATTCCGAACGACCGGGAACTTTTGAAAAACGACGAATCACGAGCCCTCGTTTTGGAATACGCCCTCAATCAAAATAAATTCTTCGAGGATTTTACTCGGACTTATTTGAAACTAACGACTTAAAAGAATTCTTTGTAATTTTTTTCTTGAACGAATCGGAATCCTCTCTAACTTGATCGATCGACCCTTTCCCGATTCTTTTATACATACAATTTCAGGAGTTATAAATGCAAAATGAAAATCAAAAATTCTCGATCGATGCAAAAGGGGAAGATCTATTCCTCATCTATCTAAAGAACGTCTTTTTTACCTTCATCACCTTCGGCGTTTATTATTTCTGGGCAAAGGTAAACACTCAAAAATTTGTTCACAGACACGTTCTATTTCAAGGTCAACGGTTTGATTATCACGGAACGGGTAAGGAAAATTTTATCGGTTTTATAAAAGCTCTCGGAATCATCGTTTTAGGATCCCTTTTCGCCGCAGGAATTTACTACGTCGCCTCTCTCCTCGGAACCTGGGCAAGGGCGCTCGTTACCATCGCTCTTTATATCGGAATTTTATGCGTCATTCCCTACGTCATCATCGGTTCCAAAAGATATTTTTTAAGTCGTACTTCGTTTAACAATATTCGATTTCGTTTTAGCGGAAAAGTGGACGAATTGATCAAAATTTTTATTCCGAACGCGCTTCTGTCAGTCGTCACTCTTGGAATTTATTCCCCATGGTTTATCAATCTTCTGGAAAAATTTCGAATCGAAAAATCCCATTTAGGAAACGCGGACTTTCAATACGACGGAAACGGTAAGGATTTATTTTTTATCTATCTCAAAGGAATCTTTTTCACGCCGTTTACCGCGGGAATTTACTTCTTCTGGTTTCACGCCAATGTTCACAACTACGTCTGGAATCACACAAAGTTTCAAGGAATCTCTTTTCGTTCCGAACTCAGAGGCGGAACGGTTTTTGTAAACTCGCTTATCGCAATCGTCTTAGTATTCTTCACTCTTGGAATCGGAGTTCCTTGGGCTTATCTCCGAGGTTTAAGAATCGTGATTCAATCCTTAACCTTGGATTCCGCTCCCGATCTATCGTCCATTCAGAGCGTGAGAGATCCGAACGCGAGCGCGTTGGCGGACGGAATATCCGAAGCAAGCGAGGCGATCGGTAGCATCTTCGGCAATTAAAAAGAATGCCCGATCTTTATTACGACGGCAAATCAGCCATTCCGGTTCCGGGAAATCTAATTTCCAAGGAGACCGGTTTGGTTTTCGAATCCTCGGCTTCGACTCCAAAAACATTCCATTTTTCTTATAAACAAATTCAATCCCTCGAAAAACTGGGAAACGAATACAGACTGGAACTAAAAAGCCAGAACGAAGAAGAATCCGATCCGATTCTTACCTTTGAATCCAAAGACAAAGCGGAGCAGATCAAAAAAAACAGAAGTAAGACGTTTGGAGACGGTTTTGGAGGTTTGATCTCTCGATTCTTACAACTTCCAAATTTGTATCAGATCCTCATCGCGGGAATTTTGGCGTTTGGAATCGGTTATCTTCTTTTTACAAAACTCGATCGACTCTATATTTTTGTTCCTGAATCCGCAGACAAATCTCTGGGAAATCTGATCGGGGAAAGGTTCGAAGCGAACTATTCCGAATGCAAAAATCGAAAACTAAGATACAGCATAGAAAAAATTACTAGAACAATTCTTCCTAAAAAAAGAAAAGATCAATATTCGATCCATGTCTTACGAAGCGCCGATATCAACGCGTTTGCGCTTCCGGGCGGAAAGATCTACATTCTTTCCGGACTGATTCAAGAATCAAAAACCCCGGAAGAGATCGCCGCGATTCTCGCTCACGAAATTTCTCATGTGGACGAAAGACACGGAATTCGACAGTTGATTCGTTTATTAGGAATTTCGATTGTAATCAAACTCGCGATCGGACTCGGGTTTGACGATATCGGTTCTTTGGAAACGATCACGGAGATCGTCAATACTCTCACGATCTTAAGATACTCGAGAGAATTTGAAGAGGAAGCCGACACAAACGCGTTTGAGATTCTTAAAAAATCGGGGGTCGGAGTGAAGGGCTTTATCGATTTTTTCGAAAGGGAAGAAGCAAAACTTGTCTCGGACAAAAAACCGCAGAGCAAAAAAAATACCAAAAAAGAAGAGAAGGATTGGGATCCGGCAAAAATCTTAGATTGGTTCAGCACACATCCTGATAATCAAACTAGAATTCAGAAGGCGAAGGAATTTTCAAAGGGTATTAGAACTCGAAAGAGAGAAATTCAAATAGAGAATTGGGAAACGATTCGGGAATCCTGCTCCGAATCTATTTGATTTCCTCCCAAGGAAAAAGCTCATGCACGGTGTTGCCTAACGCACGATCGAAACTTTCAAAGGACTTTAAAATTTCCTGAAGCAAGGCTTCACCGCTATTCGGATCACAGGCTTGTGCCTGATTGTTCTCGAGAAGATTCGATTCTAACTGCGTATCTTTCATTTTTTTTCCAGAGTCTTTTTTTATCATAATACATAAAGATTAGAGGGAAAAAACCGACAAAACCAACGAGACAAAATCTTTTTTCTAAGACAAGACGGGAAATTATTCTTAAATCGATTCCCAAATTTTTTCACACTCAAAAGTATGGGAGAAGATGGTCCAGTTTCAGCCGATACTCAATTCTCTCAAAAGTTACGAAGCGGGCAAACCGATCGAACTCGTGGTTCGCGAATTCGGAATCGATCCGGAAAAGGTGATCAAACTCGGATCCAATGAAAATCCCTTCGGCTGTTCTCCGGCGGTCGTAAAAGCGGTGCAAGACTTCGCACCGAAGATGTCCTACTACCCCGATGATTCTTATCTCGATCTCAAAAATTCTCTCGCTCAAAAATTCGACGTAACTCCGGATCGGATCATTCCCGGAAACGGAAGCGATCAGGTTTTAGACTTTGCGTGCAGATGTGTCTTGGCTCCGGGAGATTCGGTTCTTATCAATCGAATCACGTTTGCGATGTATCGGATCTACGCCCTCCAGTGCGGCGCAAAAGTCCACTCGACCGAAACGGTTCCGCACGACCTAAGCGCATTCTTAGATTTAGCAAAGGTCGTAAAACCTAAGATTTTGTTTTTATGCACCCCCTCCAACCCGGTCGGAGACGCGCTTTCCAAAGCGGACGTCTACGAGTTTTTAAGACAACTTTCCCCCGATACGTTAGTCGTCATTGACGCTGCTTATATGGAATTCGGAAAACAAAAGGATCCGGCAAAATTCATTCCCGCAAAGGAAGTTACGGATCTTTTTCCAAACGTCTTTTATACGGGAACTTTTTCGAAGGTCTACGGTCTCGGTGGAATGAGAATCGGCTATGGAATCGGGAATGCAGAGTTGATCAAAAATATTTATAAGATGCGTCCGCCCTTTAGCGTCGCCAATCTTTCCGCGCTCGCGGCAACGGAAGCCTTAAAAAACGAAGGTCACGTTGAAAATTATCTTAGAACCAATTTAGAAGAAATGAAACGTTACGAAAAATTTGCAACCGAACAGAGTATAGAATTTATCGATTCTTATGCGAACTTCATTACGTTGTTTGCGAGAAAACACGGAAAGTCCTCAACGGAAGTCGCCCAGTCGCTTTTACGAAAAGGGATAATTCTAAGAGATCTAAAAAGTTATGAACTCAATGCGATTCGAATCACAATCGGAAGACCGGAACAGAACGAAAAAGTCTTCGAAGCCTTAAAGGAAGAATTCCTATAAGAATTTTATAATTTTAGAATACGATTTTGCGCGAGTCCGAAAGTCTCACACCCGAGTTCGCGAAACCTTACCGAAAATGTAAATTAGATCTCAGAAAAAATCCGTCGGAACAACGACGAACCTCCGTGAAAGTCGCGCGCCCCGCCCTGATCTTGGGTGGAGGGGTGAGGTGGCGGGAAAAACTCGGGCCAAACTTTCCTCTATCAGAAAATCAAACTTCTTGCAAGTAAAAAGTCTTCCCTTTTCTTTCGTCGGAACTCCGACAAAAATTCTCATTGGGATCCAAATTGCATCTCAAACTAGCGAGTGAGGATAAAACAAGATCCCTAAAATTAAAAGACGGGTCTGCGTCGACGAACACAACGAATTTGTAACCGAAACGCAATTCTCCCTTTAAAAAAAGGGTTTAGAATTTTCTAAAAATACACGAAACGAATACTAAGCCTGAGAGGTCTTATCTTCGAAAGGAGGAAACATGTTCAACTCGGAAGCAAAACAAAAACAAACGAACTCGGCGATCAAAAGAAGTTCCAAACATTGGAATGCTGAATTTCAAACACAGAAAAACGAAAAAGAAACCAAAGATAATTTTTTAGAAACTACAAGTAAACAGTTTAGAATTCGCCCCGAACTCTACGACAAATAATCAGCGTCCCTTCTTCCAAGGCGTTTTTTCCCAAACCTTCTCCAGATATTCTTTGAGTTTTAACTCCATCCCGTTGCCGGTCGGAAAGTAAAAACGCGGAGGTTGTTCCGCTATCTCATCCGGGAAATAATTTTGTTCCTTAAAACCACCGAAATCGTGCGGATACACGTATCCTTGCGAGGCGCCTTCCTTCTTATGAAGAAAGGTGGGAGCGTTTCTGAGACGATTCGGAATTTTGATTCCGGTTCCATGTTCCCTTACAAAAGAAAGCGCCGCTCCGATCCCTTGATAACTCGCGTTCGACTTTGGACAAGAAGCAAGAAACGTAGTCACGTGTGCGAGAATCAATCTTCCTTCGGGCATACCGATCGCTTCGAGCGCGTGCAAACCGGAAACTGCAAGAGGCAGACCGTTGACCGAAGCGTTTCCGATATCCTCGCTCGCGAGAATGATCAGTCTTCGCATAATAAAAAGCGGATCCTCTCCGCCTTCGAGTAAAACGGCAAGATAGTATAACGCGGCGTCGGGATCGCTTCCTCTTACGGATTTGATAAACGCTGAGATAACGTCGTAGTGGGATTCTCCGCTCTTATCGTATTCGATCACTCGACTTTCCAAATATTCTTCGATATCGGTTTTTGAAATTTCGGACTCGGGAGGAAAACTAAAACTGATTCCTTCTAAGTTGGAAAGAAGTTTTCTTCCATCCCCTCCGGAGAATCGAATGAGAGTTTCTTTCGCTTCGTCGCTGAGTTTGATCGGAGGTGAAAGATTGGAAAGGCCTCTTTCCAAAAGAGAGGATTGTTCTTCCAAACTCAAGGGTTCGATTTTAAGAATTTGACATCTCGATAAAAGAGGTCTTGTGATTCGAAACGCAGGATTTTCGGTCGTGGCTCCGATAAGCACGAGGTGACCGGTTTCCACACCTTTCAAAAGACTATCTTGTTGCGAAGCGCTGAAACGATGGATCTCGTCCAAAAATAGTAAAATTGTTCCTTCTCTTTCCGCTCTTTCCAATAATTTTTTGATCTCGGCGACTCCGGTCGAAACTGCGTTGTATTCGACATACGGAAGATTCCATTTCCTGCATAGAATGCCGGCTAACGTGGATTTTCCCGTCCCCGGAGGACCGTAAAGAATGATCGAAACGGGAGAACGATAGTTTACAAGTTGTTTAGTAGCACGGGATTGGCCGATCACTTCCTCAAAAGAAGAAGGACGAATCTTATGAGCCAAGGGAGGAATCGGCTTTTTTGTAAAGAGATCGCTCAAGCGGATTCCAATTCGTTTCGAATCTTACGAAGACAGGTTCTAATCGTTGCGTTGCAGACGTCGCAGGCGCTGTGACAACAAACCAGAGATTGTTCTCGGATGTTTCCTTGCAGAATGTTTTCGATCAGCGCCGAAATCCGAATCGGAAGATCGAATAGATCCAAGTTCTCGCGGATGACCTCTTCTCTTGTTTTAGGAAATAAATTAGGCTGATTGGTTTCCAAAAATTCGACCTTGATTACAATCCATTCTTCTTATCATAAGACTGCGACAAAACGCAGAAGGTTTACATTCCGCCTCCGACCCAACCGAATTGGATCAGATAATAGAATACTATAAACCGAGGAATTCGAAAAAGACAACCCTGAAAAAAAAGAACATATCTCATTTTCATCGCTCCCGCCGCGAGAGAAACCCATGAATACGGAAGCGGGGTCAGAGCCGCCAAAACCACGGCCCAAAATCCGTAACGATGCAGGTAGTGTTCGAGTTTTTGTTCGTGCTTTTTTACAAAACTCGCAACACCTTCGATTTTAGGCAGAAGAATTCTTCCGGTTAAATACGAGATCGTTCCTCCGATCAGACTTCCGATCGAAGCCGAAACGATGACAAGAATGGAATTCAATTTTCCGGCGACCGCGATCATCAAAAAAACGTCGGGTGGAATAAAAACGTGCAAAGAATCCGCGAGAAGAATTCCGATCCCAACTCCGAAAACACCTGTGATTTCGATAAACTTCTGCGAAACCGCAAGGACCGGTTCGGGAAAAACTCTCGCGAGGAACACAACTCCCAAAACGAGAATTACGATTCCGACTAACGTTTGGCGAAATAATTTACGAACGACTCGATCCGGCTCTTTATCCGGAACTTCTTCATTTTCTGTGGAACATTCTTTCGAGGTCATCTCTGCTCAACTTAACTAAGGTAGGTCTTCCGTGCGGACAACGGGAGGGATTTTCACAATAACTCAATCGGTTTAAAATTTCAGCGAGGATCGGATCGGAAAGATGATCCCCCTTTTTGATCGCGGACCGGCAAGCCACACATTTCGCCATAAGATCGTATAACTCGGGTTCGCTGGATTCTTTTCCTTCGGTTCGGTTTAAAAAATCGAGAATGATTTCTTTTTCCTGGCCCGGCTCCATATAAGCGGGAATTTCCCTTAACACGACGCTGTCCTCTCCTAAAGCGTCTAAGAATATTCCAACTTCCTCATATTCTTTTCTTCGATTTAAAATGTCTTCTTGTTCTTGTTTGGAAACGTCGATTCGAATCGGAGTCAAGAGCGGCTGAATCCCGTAATTCTTCTTTTCGAGTTTTCTCAAAACTTCTTCGTAACGAATCCGTTCGTGCGCAGTATGTTGATCGATGATATAAAAACCGTCTTCCGCTTCCGCGAGAATAAAAGTCTCAAACAAAACGCCGAAATGTTTTTTAGGAATAAAAGAAGAATGTTTTACAACGTTATCCGTCAGAGCGTTCAAAGAAGCTCCCGGTCCCATCTGATCCAGATTAAAACCTTCCTGACGAGGAACGTCCGCAAACATATCTCGGCTCAAAAGAGGGCTTTGTCCGTTTCCGGCAGGAGAATGCGCCTGATAAAGAGAACTGCTTTTAAACGCCTCCGGCATCGGTCTTAAGAGACGTTTCTTGAGTTCTAAAAAACTGACCGGCGTGCTCGAACGAAGTTCCTTTTGAATGAGAGTCAAAAAGAATCCGTTGAACCCTTCTTCGTCTAAAAAACGAATTTCTTTCTTAGCGGGATGAACGTTGACGTCCACTCGGGAAGGATCGATTTCAAAAAATAAAAAACAATACGGATGTCCGTTCGGAGGAAGGAGCTCGTCATAGGCTTTTTTTAAGAGCACGGAACTATATTTGATTTCGATAGGACGCCCGTTGATAAATAAAAACTGACCGGTTCGATTGGACTTATAAAAATCGGGATCGCTGATATAACCGAAGGCCTTGATTCCTCCGCGTTCTAAACTCACTTCCAAAAGATGATCTCGGAAGTTTTCACCAAAAAGATCGATGATTCTATCTTTTTTATTCTCCCTCGCCGGAAGCACATAAACTTCCTTTCCGTCTTGGAACAAACGAAAACGAATGTCCTCTCTCGCCAAAGCTTGAGTCGTAACACGGTCTCGAATTTTTTTATCTTCGGAACGAATCGATTTTAAGAATTTTCTACGAACCGGAGTATTGAAAAACAATTCTTCCACGAGAATTTTAGTTCCCGTAAAACCGGGAATTTCTTCTTTCTCTGAAATTTTACCGCCGATCGACTGAATCTTCCAAGCGGTCTTTTGATCCTTTGTTCCGCTTTCTAACGTTAGGCGAGAGACCGAGGCGATCGAAGCCAGCGCTTCCCCACGGAATCCGTAACTCAAAACGGTTTCCAGGTCCCTATAATCTTTGATCTTACTCGTCGCGTGTCTTTTCAGAGCCGGTTCTAAATCCTCGGGATCGATTCCGAAACCGTTGTCTGTGATTCTTAAAAGAGAAAGTCCGCCATCCTTGGATTCGATGTCGACTTGAGTAGCGCCGGCGTCCATAGAATTTTCAATGAGTTCTTTGACGACTGAGTGAGCCGATTCGATGACTTCACCCGCAGCGATTTGATTGATGAGTTCGGGGCTGAGTTCCCTGATTTTTCCCATGGACTTGATTCCAGTCTCGGGAGCCCGAGCGTCACTGTCAAGGACGGGAACCCTGGAATTCTACATTTTTCCGACATCTTCTATCGGAAACCCAAACTTCCATTCTTATCCGGAATCAAATTCTCAGTCGAAATTTACGTGTAACTCGAAAGAGATCGTGGGCTCTAAAACTTCAAGTTACAAACTGCTATAAATCAAAAATGAAAGCAAAATAGTTTTTTTCAAAGTGATAATTACGATCCATTCTTGTTATAAGAATCCCTAATTTATTTAACTACATTATATAATGTAGATATAATCTTTTTCATTTAAGTCTTGTAACAAAAAGAGATTCGAATTCTTTTTCGTAAGGATTGTTTTTCAAAGAACGTCCATTGCAAAGAAAGGTTGTTTTAGAATTCTTATGTTCGAATTTCCAATTCTCCGTGAAAAATATTTACTGAAATTAATAAATGAAATTCATAAAACCAGAGATCCATCCAAATCATCTGATTCAAATCAAAACCTTCCGGCATCGGCGCAAGAATCTATTGGAGAATTCGAAAAATCAAAATGAACTTCCGGAAAGAATATAATCTTGAAAACTTTGTAAGACTTTCTTTGGATCTGATCTCGATTCAAAGATTGGACGGAACCGTCCTCCAAGTAAATCCTTCCTTTGAAAGAATCCTCGGATGGACCGAGCAGGATCTCCTCGGGAAAAATCCGTTTGATCTTTTGCATCCCGAAGATCTTGAATCCACACTCAAAGAAATCTCGAAATTGAACCAGGGAGTTCCGACCATTTCCTTTCAAAATCGATACCGATGCGCGGACGGAAAGTATAAATATTTTGAGTGGTCTTCCTTTCCGGATCTAAAGGCCGGATTGTTGTACACCTCCGGCCGCGACATCACCGAGCTTGTCGAATCCAATCGAAAAATCAGTCAACTCGCCGCAGAGCTCAAGGAAGCAAACGATCGTTTGTTCGAACAAGCCTCGACCGATCCTCTGACAAAGATTAAAAATAGAAGGGCTTTCAGCGAAGATTTGCATTATCTCATTCATCTTACGCAAAGACAAGAAGGCCAAATTTCACTGATGATGATCGACGCAGATCATTTCAAAGAATACAACGATCAATTCGGTCATCCGGAAGGAGATCAGGTTTTGGTTCAACTTGCGGGTCTACTTCTAAAAACGACGAGAGAAAGTGATATCGTCGCGCGTTACGGAGGGGAAGAATTCATAATTGCTCTTCCGAACACATCGGTGGAAGAAGCCATTCCAATCGCGGAAACATTGGCCAAAACGATTCGAGAGTATTCTTGGGAAAAAAAGGGAATCACGATCAGCGTCGGAATTTCGACGATTCAGTTTCATTCTTCCCTGATTGCTGAAAAAATGGATTTCCCGAAATTTCTAATAGAGAACGCGGACAAGGCCTTATATCATTCAAAAGTCAACGGAAGAAATCAAGTAACTCATCACTCACTCATTCCTCCGGACAGTTTGCTTCCTTGTTCTCGTTCAAAGTTCGATTTTACGAATTCGGATTGACTCTTTCAGATTTAAGGATTTTGAAGATGGCTTATAAGAATGAATACAATCTTGAGAAATTTTACAATTACTCCCTGGACTTATTTTCTATTCAGAGAATGGATGGGACCGTCATTTCGGTCAACCCGTCCTTTAAAAGAATTTTAGGTTGGTCCGAAGAAGAACTCCTTGGCAAAAGTCCTTTCGACCTTTTACATCCGGAGGACATTGAAGAATCGGTTCGAGAATTTTCCAAACTGGACAAGGGAATTCCAAAGGCTGCCATTCAAAACCGAGTTCGGTGCTTAAACGGAAATTATAAATATCTTTCCTGGACCGGCTTTCCTGATCTCGAATCCGGTTTGATCTATATCACAGGTCGTGATATCACCGAACTCGTCGAATCTAACCAAAAGATCAGCCAACTCGCGATCGAACTCAAAGAAGCAAACGATCGATTGTTTGAACAAGCTTCAACCGACCCTCTGACAAAGCTTAAGAATAGAAGAGCCTTCAACGAAGAACTAGAATGTCTAATCCATCTCTCAAAAAAACAGAAAGGTCAAATTTCGCTGATGATGATCGACGCCGATCATTTCAAAGCCTTTAACGATCAATTCGGTCATCCTGCGGGAGACCAAGTTTTAGTTCAATTGGCCTCTCTTCTTTCCAAAACATTGAGCAAAGGTGATATCGTTGCGCGTTATGGTGGTGAAGAATTTGTCGTAATTCTGCCTAAAACATCCGAAAGCGAAGCGATCAAAGTCGCAGACAATCTAACAAAGACCATTCAAGATTTTCCCTGGGAAAAAAGAAAAATAACCGTAAGCATTGGAATTGCAACAATCCGGTTCGACTTTTCTTTTTCCCAGACGAAAGATTATTCAAAATATATAATAGACTATGCAGATCGGGCCCTTTATCAATCTAAAATGAAAGGCAAGAATTGTGCGACCCATTCCTCCTCTATTATTTTCTAAAATTGGAATTTCGATCGTTTTTTAAATCGAAAAAACAATAGAATTATCATCAGACATTCTTCTTTTTTTATCAGTTTATGATTTTAATTCTTCTTTGAACGCTTCCTTTAAACAAAGGAGCGACTTCAATCGCGTTCTTAAACTTTCTATTCAGTTTAAAATAGAATAAAAAAGTTTTAGCTAGGAAATCATAAAGATTCTCAGACGATATTTTCAAATTATAATCGAACATGTTTTTAAAATCAAAATTTGAAAAATCTAAAACGACATCGGTTTAAGACTTCCAAAAGATCGTTCGTTTCTTTTTGAAAAAGTTTCCACTCACTTTTTGAAATCGGAAATAGACGGCGTTTAAAAAAAGGAAAACCACCATGTCACGAAAAATTTTTCTTACAATTCCCATCGGAATTGTATTCTTAACCGTGTTCTATTGCACGAAACCAAAGGATTCCAGCAACGAGGACTTATTCGATCTAATCGTTGCCTCCAATCAGATTAGCTCGAGTTCCACAAACGTTTCTTGTCAGAACTCAACGTTTTGTAGAACCTTTATCGCAACAAACAACGGCGCCGGTTACACCGGTAACTTGGGAGGAATCACGGGAGCCGATTTAAAATGTGCTACGGAAAGACCTTCAGGATTGACCGGAACCTACAAAGCTTTCTTAGTTTCCACTGGAACCAGAACGATCTCGCCGGCAAAAATAGATTGGGTTTTGTATGCGAATAAAGAATACAGGAGAAAGGACGGAACTACGGTCACCTTCACGACTAACGCACAGGCTATCGTGAGCGGCAACTTTACAAACGGAATCGACGGAGGAACTCAAACTTTTTTCTGGGACGGACTCTCCGACGCAACTTGGAATGTGGGAAATACCTGTCAGGGTTGGACTTCCTCTTTGGCAGGCGACGGAGGACAAGCCGGAAACACGACCGATACCGCCGCGTTCGGTGCCGGTGCAGGCGGAGCATTTGCCGTAGATACTTGGAATTGCAACTTAGCGCAAAGATTACTCTGCGTAGAACAGTAAATCAAAACTCCGGCATTCGAGTCTTCGCGTGCCGGAGTTCATTCTCCGAAAGGACGGATGATTTTTTGACCAAAAACCGAGTCCTATTTAAAATAGAAAACTAATACATACCAATCTTTGAATATTCTTATTAAAGAATATATTTTTTATTAGATTCTATTCCGGCGTAAACTTGAAACCTGGATCCAGATTCATTTTCGCGTGGAAGAAAATTCAAAAAAAAGTATAAGAATGAAACCCCAACTTGAAAGCGAAACGGACTCCAATTATTCAATCCGGTTTTTTTAGGGAAAGAAAGTTTGTCGGAACAATTTTACGGATTAAAATAGAATGGACTTTTCAAAAGCAATTCTACTCAACCTTCCTTCCCTTGCGTTGCAATAAACGGTTCTTTCGGAGAAAGAAAATAACCGCTCAGACTTGCGATGAGCACGGGAGTAAAACTATACAAACCGGTAAGCTCAGACAAAAGAATCGTGGTCGAAATCGGAGTTTTTGTAACGGAAGAATTGACTGCCGCCATCAAACAGATCATCAAAAATGATTCGTTCTCGGTCGGTAAAATTCCAAAAAGAAATTTGCCCGCGCAGGCTCCGAGAAAAAAAAGGGGAATGATCACTCCCCCTCTCCAACCCGCCGCAACGGTTGTCGTGATTGCAAAGGTCTTCCAAAAAATAAGACCTACCAAAAAGAGAAGAGTAAATCTTCCCTCTACGATAAGATTGAGTTGATCGTGTCCAAAAAAACGGGTCAGAGGAATCTGCCAAGCGATGACTCCCAGAACAAGACCGCCGATCGTAGTCTTCCAGTAAATTTTTCCCGGAATCTTAGAATAAATCCAGCGGTTGGTCAAAAATAGACCGTGGAACAACCAACCCAGGCCGGCACCTATGGCTCCGAGTAAAAGGGCATATAAGAAATCTTGAATATCTCCGGGAACATACTGCGGAAATTGCCAAGTCGGTTGTAAACCCGCGTGCGTCATCCAGAGGAATACGAAAAAGGCCGAAGTGCTCGATAAGAACGCGGGTAAAAGGGCTTTATAGTATTCCACGACATGTCTGTGTTGGAGAATCTCAAGAGCGAATAACGCGCCCCCCAGAGGGGAACCGAAAAGAGAAGTAAAGCCGGCGGCCATTCCGGCGATCGTCATAGAACGATATTCCTCTCCGGTCAAACCGAGTTTTTCGGCGAACCAGTTTCCGAAGGAACCCGTGATTTGTACGAGAGGGGCTTCCGGTCCCGCGCTTCCACCGGTGGAAATACTCAAAAGGGAGGAAAGAGCCATAGAAGGGTTTTGACTGGCCTCGAGTTTACCGCCTCGGAAACGTATATTATCGATTACTAATGAAATTTCTCCGGGTTCTCCGAGAAAGTGAATGATCAGACCAATCAAAAGCCCGGAGACTGTCATAAAAGGAATCGTTAGAATCCCCGAGACGCCCGAAGCAAATTGTGTAAGATATTCGATGAGCATCCAAAACGCGGCGGAAAACAAACCTCCTACAACTCCGAGGATCACATAAAAAAAGGTGAGCCTCGAAAGCATAAAAGGATTTTTTCTGGAAAGTACCAGAAGCGGAGACCGCAGCAGATTGGCGAGATTGATCATATCTTCGCTGTTAGACGAACTGGACTTCTTCTTTATTACCGGAGATGATTTCTCCGATCCAGTGAACGGATTCTCCGGAGGATTCTAAGAATTGTTTTGTTGAATTTACGTTTTCTTCGGAAACGACCAACATATAACCGATTCCCATATTGAAGGTGGCAAAGAGCTCCAACTCGTCGAGCTTCTTATCTTTTTTGATCTTTTCGAAAAAGTATCCGGAAGGAATTTTCTCTTTATAAAACTTTGCCTTCGATCCTTGCGGAAGGACTCTCGGAACATTCTCCTGATATCCTCCTCCCGTGATGTGAACCATTCCTTTTACGGGAACCTTTTGCAGAAGTTTTAATATACTTTCCACGTAGATCCGAGTCGGTTTGAGAGCGTAGTCTTTTAAGAACTTTACTTGTTCTGGATCGGACGGGAGATGTTTTCCGTCCGTTAAGAGCAACTTACGAATCAAGGAAAAGCCGTTGCTATGGGGCCCGCTCGATTCTAATCCGAGAATCTGATCTCCCGGTTGGATGGAGCTTCCGTCGATCATCAGATCTTTTTCCACCGCACCGACCACAAAACCCGCGAGATCGAATTCGTCTTCTTTCATCGTTCCGGGATGTTCCGCGGTTTCACCGCCGAGAAGCGCTGCGTTAGACAGCTTGCAACCTTGTACGATCCCGGAAACGATCTGATCCATTTTTTCAGGATCCAATTTTCCACAGGCAATATAATCTAAAAAGAATAAAGGTTCTCCGCCGCAGACGAGGATATCATTCACACACATCGCGACGAGATCGATCCCGACCGTGTTGAACGTATTGAGAAGTCTCGCGAGTTCTATCTTCGTTCCGACTCCGTCTGTTCCCGAAAGTAGAACGGGTTGATTGTATTTTTTAAGAAAGCTTACGTCGTAGGCGCCCGCAAAACCGCCGAGTCCTCCGAGAACTCTCGGTCCGTGAGTGGATTCCACGTTGCGTTTGATCTTCTGAACAAACTCTCTGCCTTTTTCCGTGTCCACACCGGCGCTTTTGTATGTAATCTTTTCTTCCATTCTTAAGATCCCGACTCTTTTTAGAATAGCTTGGAAAAGATAAAATCCCTGCACACAAAAAAAAACCGGATCCATACGGGAAATCCGGCACTTAAGGACGAAGATTCGGGAATTCAGGAAATCATTTCATCTGGTCGATCTGCTCCATCGCAGAGAGTTCTTCTTTTGCGGCGGTTCTTGCTTTTAGTTCTTTATCGCCCGGCTTTAGATCTACGGCTTGACCCGCTTCGACCAAAACCCTAGCGTTATCGGATTTACGAGTGATCTCGACGGAGCCTTCTCTCACGGCAAACGTGCCGGATTCGTCTTTACCGTTGACCCTTCCCCAGAACTGGGTTCCTCTCACGGCCGCTACGACGGTCGGAGTGTCCACGGTTAAACTCTGACCCTTGGCGAGCTTCGAAGCCTTGATCAAAACGTTACCTTCCGAAACTTGAAAGGAAACGATCTCCGCATTGAGAGAGGCGACCTTCGCCGTACTTCCGCCTAAAAGACGAAAGCTTCCGAGTTTGGAAGTAAGATCTAACACGGCGTCGCTTTCGGTTTTCACCGATTGTTTTTCGGCGACGTTTGAAAGAGGTGAAAGTTCTTTACCGGATTCCACGATGGAAGCCTTTCCTTTGAGAAAGGTAACGACCGCGTCCGAACTTTCCGCAACCTTTGGTTTACACACATTCAAAAAGAATAAAACCGCGAAGGCGGTTATAAAACGGATCATAAACACTCCGATTGAATCCTCTAAAGAGGAGTTTTCGTATTATACACTAATTCGAAAAAATCGGATCGAAATTTTAGTTTTAATTTAGGAAATTTATTTCAAAATTTTTCAGAGGGACACAGGAAATTTATTTCCAGAGAAAGGGGTTTCGAAATTTAGGAAAAATATTTCTCGGATTCTGCAAAGTCGGATTCTCCCGAAACGATCAGAAACTCGGCCCCGGAGGAAGTGGAGAATTTTTTGTGAACGGAGCCCGGGTTTGCACGATGAAAATCACCCGCTTTCAGAACCGTTCCTGCGATATTTAGATCTCCCTCGATCAATAAACAATCTTCCGCGGTTTCGTGAGCATGCCCCGGAAAAACGGCCCCGGCTTCCATACGAATCATAAGCGTGACCGTGTTGCGGCTTTGATCTCTGTTAAGAATTTTATATTCCACACCGGAAAACGCGGACTTCCTCCAGCGAGAATCTGATTTTCGAATAAAGAGAAAATCTTCTCCTTCGTTTTGTTGATTCAAAATGGAGGAAATAATTTTTTTCTTTAAGGAAGAATCCGGTTTCACTTCCGGGAGCGAAGATATCGCGAACCGATGAAAGATTTCTTCGAGTTCCGTTTTCCCAAGCGAGAATTCAAAAACGTCTCGAGGAAAGACAAAATTTTCCCAGTCTGAATTGGATGGATTAGGATCGTTGTCCGGATTCATAGTTCTCTTCCGCTCTGAAGAATGATTTCTTCTCGGATCTTAAAATTCTTACGTATAAACTTACAAATCGGATCTTTTTTTTCGTTTTGTTTTTCTCTTTTGTTTCGATTTGCAATCCGTTCAAAAACAATATTCGTGAAATAAGAATTATGGAAAGAAACGATTTTTGTAGGAGTTCCGACGGATTGAAAGTCGTTCTCAAAAGATGACTTCTTTTCAAAAGAAAATCCTCCCCTCTTTTAAGAACGACCTTTTATTAAGAAATAGCTCGCGGTCAAAATTACTGTCTTTTCGAGTTATAATCATCGATGTTTTTATTTCAACCAACGTTTCTAAAGATTCCATTCTTTGAGTTGATCCCTGAGTTGAGCAAGTCCGGTCCGAATCCGCGACTTCACAGTTCCCAGAGGAAGCTGAAATTTTTCAGCAATCTCACTCTGGCTGAGTCCACTCCAATACGCCTCTTGCAAAAGAATCGCGATCTCAGGGGAAAGAGTTGCAATCGCTTTCTGAACACGGCTTCTCAAGGAAGAATCGAAAACTTCCTCGAAGGCCGGGTCTTTCGGTAAAGAACTCGAAAGTTGAGTCTCTTGAAATTCTCCAGTTTGTTTTCGATTTTTAAAATCGGTGGATCTGAGTTTTGTAATTGCCGCGTTACGCGCAATCGTAGTCATCCAAGTCAAAGGAGAGGAACGTTCCGGTTTAAACTGCTCAGCTTTATTCCATAGAATCGTGAACACTTCTTGGAGAATTTCCTCGGCTTCCTCTTTTTGCATTAGAATTTTATAAATTACTGAATAAATAAGATTCCCATAGAGATCGTAGAATTTTTCGAGACAACGAGGATCCTTTCGAACGATCCCGGAAATCAGGCGCAAGGTTTCTGAAGTTTTGTTTCCCGAAGACGAAGATTCCGAATCGAGATCCGACAAAATCAAACCCCGCTCTTGGAGTTCAAAAGGTGGTCCGCCAACCGAAAATGAAACTCATCTTCGCTGTTCAAAATCAGTTTGTATTTTGTTTCTCCCCCTTGCTCTAAATCGGAATCGGAGATCGATTCTCCCAAAGAATTGAGAAGGTGTTTGATCGTTCCGGAGTTTCCGTCATACAACTTTAAACTCGGAAAATTCTTTAGAAGAATCTCTTTTAGAAAAACGTAATGTGTGCATCCAAGAACTACGATCCCGACATCCTGTTCTTTCAGACTTTTTAGAATCGGTTGCAGATATTCTTCCGCGCCGTTAAAATCGCCTCGGTCCACCAGACCTGCAAGCCCGGGACATGAAATCGGAAGAAGTAAATCGTCCGCGTTCAATTCTTTTTTGAGCTTTTGAAGTTTCTCTTCTTTTTGAGTGACGGGTGTCGCCAAAAGCGCGACTCTTTTTCCGGGGTTTTGTAAAATCGCGGGTTTGATCGCGGGTTCCATTCCAAAAATAGGAATATCAAATTCTTTTCTCAGAGTTTCGGCCGCGGCCGAAGTCGCCGTATTACAAGCGAGTAAAATGGTTTTTACGTCTTCTTCGAGAAGTCGATTGCATACGTTCCGGGTCAATTCCAAAACCTTCGATACGTTCTTTTCTCCGTAAGGACTGTTTTTGAGATCCCCGAAATAGACAACTTCGAGATCCTTCCGATACTTTAGAATTTCCTTAAGTACGGAAAGCCCGCCCATTCCGGAATCCATCAGCCCGATCTTGAGCGGCTCTTTCAAATTGGAGACCCCATTCTCAATCGATCTTTTGCGTTAGGCGGAAGCGATATACTCACCGATCTTTTCTCGAAGGGTTTTGTAGATCCAGTTGAATTTTTCTTCGTCTTCTTCCAGTAAGGTGACCCTGAATCCGTCCATCTTTGTGCAGAACGCTGACAAAGGAACCACGCAGATCCCCGTAGACGCAAGGAGATAATATACAAATCTTCGATCGTTCGCGGCTTGTTCCAAAAGAGGCTGTATAAAATCGGAAGCCTTTTGATTCTCCACCTTCAACTTCATCGAAGAATTGAGAACCCCGTCTTCGAAAGCTACGGTCAGATAGAAAGCTCCCTTAGGTTCGTTGACCTTGACACCTTTTAATCCGGAGAAGGCTTCGGTTGCGAGGCGAGCTCGTTTTTTAAACTTCTCGTTTCTTCTTTTTAGGTGAGGAATAAATTCTGGATGAGAATAGACTTCAGGAATCGACATCTGCGGAAGTGTGGTCGAACAGACTTCCAACATCTTAGCGTCTAACAACGATTTTACGTAACGACTAAAAACGGGATCCTTGTCCTTATTAAAAATTTCCAACCATCCGCAACGTCCGCCCGGCCAAGGAAATTCTTTCGAAATCGAACGAAGAGCCATTCCGGGAACTTTGTCCCCGATGACCTCGGAAAGATGAAGCGGCCCGGCGTCGGAATAATTTACGTGTGCGTAGGTTTCGTCGCAGATCAACATGAGATCGTATTTTTCACAGATCGTCACGATTTTCTTCATTAGAGTTTTATCATACACAGCGCCCGTGGGGTTATCTGGATTGATCAGTAAAATTCCGGTGATAGAATCGTTGTAACGAACCTTGTTTTCGATGTCTTCCAGATCCGGCATCCAATTGTTTTCCGGAAGAAGATTGTATGTGAGATGTTCGTATCCGCTGTGAGCGGCTTCTGCGGATGATATCGTGGAATACGCGGGGCTTGGTCCGAGAACTCGAGCTTCTCTTCTCATAAAGCCGAAGATCTTTGCGACGGCGTCTCCAAGACCGTTGAAAAAGAGAAGGTCGTCCTCTGTGATCTGCGCCCCTCCTCTTTCGTTCACCTTTTCCGCGAGGAATTTACGGGTCGGTTCGTATCCTTGAGTGGCGGTATAGGCCCAGGATTTATCTTTGAGAACCAGATTGGAAACGATCTCTTTCATCCAAGAAGGAATGGTTTCCCCTTTTTGAATCGGATCTCCTATATTTTCGTAAGTGATCTGAAGACCCAAAGCCTCCAGTTTTTTTGCGACGGCTACGATCTGTCTGATTTCATAGATCAGAGCGTCCGCTCCGCTGTGAACGATGTTTCTTCTCATCCCGTCCTGTCCTATCCTCTTTTCTATATTATCGATTTAGCATGGGTCTTTAGAAACTGCGATAGCGATTGTAGCGGAAATTCCGTAAGGAATTGCAGCGTAAAGCGCGGTCGCGAGCCTTCTTTTGAAAAATTTTTGCGAGCGAATCGCCCGAATGTTCTTTCATCAGACTCACGTTTTTTATTTTTGTATCAGTTTCACCGGAAGTTCCAACATCGTTTTGTCCCGGTAGATACGGAGCTTGATCTTGCCCCCAAGTCCCACTATTCCAACCTGTTCGCGCAGATCATTAATATTTTTGATCGGGGTTCCGTTCGCCTCGAGAATAAAATCATAACGTTTGATTCCTCCGACTTCCGCCGAAGATTGAGGATCCATATCGTAAACCAAAACCCCCGTCCAAGAATCCGGGATTCCCAGAGCCGTTCTATGATCGGGAAGAGGCACCGTCGCCATCACCCCCAAGATTGCGGGACGGATATGACGACCTTGATTGGCTTCTATCATCCGAATGATCTTTAAAGAATAATTACTCGGAATGGCAAATCCGATGCCGGAGTTCCGTCCAGTCTCGCTTCGAATCAGTCGATTGATTCCGATCACTTCTCCGTAGATATTTAAGAGCGGGCCTCCGCTGCTGCCCGGGTTGATCATACTGTCGGTTTGGATATGAGTTTGACCGGTTTCGTCCAGGTCTTCGCGATACTTCGCCGAGACTACCCCGACGCTAAAAGAACGTTCGAGGCCAAAGGGGGAACCGATCGCAATCGCCCAGTCTCCCACTTCGATTCGATCCGAATCTCCGAATACGACCGGCTTCAGACCCGAACCTTCCCGAATCTTTAAGAGAGCGATGTCCGCTCTTTCGTGACTCCCCACATACTTTGCGGAATGAATTCCACCGTTCGAAGTGATAACTTCGATACTTTCAGCGCCTTCGATGACGTGATAGTTGGTGACGATATAACCTTTGTCGTGAACAAAAAAACCGCTTCCAAAAGACGCGAGTCTTTCGTTTCTAAAATCGAAGTAGTGATAAGGATTTGAAATCGATTCGCTCTTTTTGGTTCGGATCGAAACTACGGAATCCTTCACGAGATGATAGACGTTGCGAAAAGAATTTTGTATTTCAATTGCCGACTTTTGTTCTCCGGGTGAGATCGGCCTTTTGCCGGAGAAAAGAGAAGACAAAGCGCAATCCTTCGGAAAAATCAGAATCGATATGAGAACCGCTAAAAGAATTCCGTTTAAGACGACAATCCTCGGAAGTGTGCGTAATAATTCCATGTTAGAACCTAAATTCTATTCTCTTGATTTGCGGAACATCTGTAAATCTAAAACTGTAATGTTTATAGGGAGAATCACAATTCTTCTTTTTTTGGCTTTGAGTTTTCAAAACTGCGTCGGATATCTCTGGCATCTCGGAACGGGACAACTCGACATTCTTCTAAAAAGAAAAGCGATCGAAGAAGTTCTCAGAGATCCGAATACAAAAGAAGAATTAAAACACAAACTCCGGGAAGTCGAAAGTTTTCGAATATTTGGAATCAAAGAATTGGCCTTAGAACCGGCCGCCGGTTTCAAAACCTTTGTACAACTCGATCGAGAAGAACTTGGTTGGCACGTCGCGGCTTGTTATCCTTTAAAGTTGGAATCTTACACTTGGTGGTTTCCGATCGCGGGAACCGTTCCTTACAAGGGTTATTTCAGTTTGGAAAAAACGAAGGAAGAAGAAAAGGAACTCAAAGAAAAAGGATTCGATACGAGAATTCGGATCACCGCGGGCTATTCTACTCTGGGCTGGTTCGAGGATCCGATCTTCTCTTCGCAGCTGGAAGTTAAACCGCACGAGGTCGCGTCCTTGGTGTTTCACGAGATGGCTCACTCGACCGTCTACTTTCCGGGAGATTCGGTCTTTAACGAGAGTTATGCGAGCTTCGTCGAAGAGGAAGGAACCTTTCGTTATTTGGAATCGTTAGAAGGAAAAGAAGGCCCGATCAAAAAGGAAATCCTTCTTCATAAGGAAGAATCGCAGAAGTTCAAAAAACTTTTGGTGGAAACTGCGGGTAAACTGCAAAAGTTATATTCCTCGGAAGCTGGAGATTCTGAAAAATTAGAAAGTAAAAAACGGATCCTAAACGAATTCAAGGAGGTTCTTTTCGGTTTAAAAGAAGAATACAAAACGTTCCCGATGGAAAAACTCTCAATGAAGAATTGGAACAACGAAGACTTCGTGGGTTATCTTCGTTATCATTCCGGCTCCGATTTTTTTAAGAAGGAATTTGAAAGGGCTGATTTTAACTTTTCCAAGTTTCACGAAAGAATGAAAGCCTTCGTAAATCTTTCCAACGAGGAAAGAAAGAAACTCCTCCGATAAATCGATCGATTCCATAAGAAGGAATCACCTTGCCCAGAAAGGAATTGAATCTTTAAAAATAAATGTCGTAACTACGACAGCACTACCGTAAAAGTTCGCGCGCCCCGCCCTGATTTTGGGTGGAGGGGTGAGGTGGCGGGAAAAATTTCGGAAACTTTCCTATATCACAAAATTCTAATTTTGCAAGAAAAAAGTCCCGTGTAGGAACTCCCACAAAATTTTCTATTGAAATCATGTTACTTTCCAACTTGCGCGTAAGATTACAGGACCGCGCCCCGACCTCGAGTCGCTTTGAAGAATTGTATCGAATAGTTATTCTTCTAATATAAAACTGTTAGTATACAATCGATAACCGTTCCAGACTCGATCCAGAGGATAAGTTTCTTTGATCGCGTCCAAAGATTCTTGAAAACGAATGTAGAGAGGAACTTTGGTTCGACTTCTCTTTGTTAGGCGTTTTAAAAAATCCACGTGGGCCGTATCGGTCTGATCTCCGATAAAAATCACGCCGGGTCCGACAAAACCTTGAGCCAGCCAATAAAAAGCGTCGCGATAGTTTACGATATCATACCTTTCTTCATCCAGATAAGAAGAAGTAAAAACCCAATTTCCTTTTCTCATAGGACCGAAGGAATCGGAAACATTCTTACCTCCTATGCTCAGACTCACTTGATTGACGATCTCGAGCGGATATTGCAGAACATACAACCGACTCTTTGTATCGGAGCCGAGATTTCCGGAGCCGATCTCGAGGGCCTGCAGATCTTTCAACGTCTTCTGCCAAGTCTCTTCAGCTTTCGCACTTTCTAAAAATTGAATCTGATAATCGGCATTGAATTCTTCTTTGGTTGAAAAGATCGGATTGGAAAGAAGAGATTCCGGATCGTTGACGAGATAAAAACGGTCTTCGGTTCTAGGCACCAGAGGAACTCGGAAATGATACGAGCTCAAATAGAGATACGTAAGTTTGTTTTTTGTAAACTTAATTCCTTTTCTATATTCGTTTTCCAACTCTTCTCTGAGTAGAACTTCGTAACCGCCGCGAGAAGCCTCTTCGAGATATTGAAATAACGAAGCCCTAAATTTACGATTGTCTTTGATCGCAAGATCGCCTTTAGACTTTCCTTTCACAAAACGGATGTAAAACGATTCCAAACCCAGATCCATCACGGAAAGAAATTCCTGATCTTTCGGAAGTTTCTCCTTGAGTCGTTCCGAAACGGAAGCAAACAAAGGAATGTCTTTGTAGTCTGCGTTGCGATTTAAGATCAAAGGCCGGCTCATGGAAACCAAATCCTTTGCTAGCGCCAGATCGAAAAACGTTTCGGAATTGTTTTTTTGAAACGATAGTTTTTGAAGGAATGTAATCAGATCCAACAGCTCGGTTCTATCTTTGGAACTAAATGACTTTCCCTTTTTGGAACGGACAAAAGTATTTAAGAATTCTATAAACTCAGTAGGCGATTTAGAAACTACCTTATCATAAAGAGAAAGCCATTCCCCTCTTTCGCTTCCGGAAGACGGTTTTGACTTTAGGTTTTTATGAAATGATAACTTCTCAATAAATACATTCTTATCTTTGAATATAGATTGATATTCTTCTCCGATCTTGTATTTGGAACCGATCCTTTCGATCCAATCCCGGCTCTTTTCCAATTCTCCGCGAGACAAAAGCGCTTGCGAATAACCTAATACCATTCGTAAGGCTCTTGACTTTGCTCCGATCCCCCATTCGTATTCAACGAGAGAATGCGCCAAAAGATCCACTTCCTCGTTTTCCTGAAACGGAACCACATACAAAATCAAATGATAGAGAAGACTTCTTTCTTCCGAGTCCAAGGACTCGAACAACTTGGAAGAATTTCCATAAACTTCCGAATACAAAGAATAAGGAGAAAACCAAGCGCCCGTAATTTCCCGTTTCCAATTTCGAAACAGCCTTTCTCGAAATCTTCCCGTATCCTCTTCCGCTTCTTTTTTCTTTAGAACTTCCAAGGCCGCGTCCCAATTTCCGGAAAGAATCAAATACAATTCCTCTTTTCTAAATATCTGATTCTTAGAAAGATTGGCGCCTTGTAAAAAGTATTTCTGTGCCAAAAGACTCTGTTGAATTTGTTCGACTTCTTTTGTTTCTTCGGAATCGTTCGCCAACTCAAGCGCGTTCTTATAAGCAAAATCACCGACCAAAGGTTCGTACAAATCTCGAGAAATCCGAAGAATCTGTTTATAATACAAGTAAGGATCATAAAACGGAGCGATCCAATTCGTAGAAACCCGAAGCGAGGACGGAGAAACGGGAACACCGTCTTTGAGAGAATATAATGACAATAGAATATTCTTTTTTTCTAAATCATCAATATCCTTAGGGGAATAAGATTCGCAATCCTTGAGACTCCGGTCCAGATAACAGGTCAGAAGCGCAGAAAAAAGGATCGAATCTTTTTCTTCCCGATTTTTTAGAACTTCCGAATAAACGTCTTTTAAAGAAAGTTCAGGCGAAAGTTTCCATTGAAGACGAAGAAGATCCAATTCTCCGGAAACGACCGGACCTGCCTCCCGTTTCGAGGAGCGATACGAAAACGCATGAGCATAGGCTTCCCGGATCTGTTCTTTTCGTTCATGACCTCTCGCGGATTCGTAGGACTTGATTCCGATTTTGTTTGTGTCCTTATTTCTCAAAACACTCGCGCCCAGATAAGAACTTCCGGGAAACGATTTTGTAAAAACGGATTCCGGAGGATTTACGGCACAAGCTTGTTTGCGCGCGCAAAGGGCGACGCTGCGGATTCCGGAAGCGCTTAAAAGTTCGTAGACTTCAGATAGTTTTCCAAGATCTGCAAACTCGTCGTCGTAAAACAAAGCTGATGAAATTTCGTTTCGATTGTGAAAAAGATCCTTCAGCGCCAGTTCCTTTTCTGAAAAACTTTCTCCAAAAGAATTATCCCCTTGTGTTTTAGGAAAAGGGGAAACGATCAAATCCGTATCCAACAATCTAAAAAGAATCTGATCGGAATTTGTTCTCATTATCTTCAGAGTGGAATCATTGTTAGGCGATCCTTCCAAAAGAGCCAAGGACCGGAGAGGTCGAAAGTCTTTTTCCTGGAGCGGCTTCAGATGAGAAGGCCTAAAAACCAAGGACCGTCTTGAAGGAAGAATCTCTTGTACCGAATGCGGATCGATTCCCCCATCCATTTGAACAAACCAAACCTTCTGGCTCGAAAAAGGAATTTTACCCGTATTTGCGTTCTGTTTCAAAACCTCTTCGGGCCTTCCGCTTAAATTGAAATATTCTTCTCCAGCGGAACTCGCTCGATAGATTCTGATCTTAGAATTGGAAGATTCGATTCGTAGATAACCTTCTCCACCGGAAAGAAGCCCGATCGCAGAAGGCTCTTCGGAAAAAATTCCCAGATACCCGTCCAGATTTGCATTCTTCCCTTTCATATCCGAAAGAATTTTTTCCAAATCTTTTGCAAAGTTCTGATAGTCTTTTTGAGCGGACTCGGACTTTTCCTTTTTTTCCAATGCGTTTTGAATCGCGGAATAAGCGACCTTTTGTTTTTTGAGAAGATTTTGAAGCTGATTGACGTCCGCAGTAAAACTTGAATCTTCCGATTCGTGCGGAATTCTTACAAACTGTCTGTACAGATTGATCTTGTGGAGACGATCTAAACTTTTAAATCCTTCCGCAAGTTTTCCGGACTCAAAATAGATCTCAGATTGTATTTTATATAATTTGCGTATTACAAAAAACTTAAGTTCTCCGATCAAATGAGGATGGGCAAGAAGAAGAGAAGAGGCCTTGTCTATTTTTTCCTTCGCCCTTGCGAAATTTTTCTCATTTCTAAAAATTTCGGCCTGAACTACGAGGCATTCGATCCATTCTTGAATATAATAAAATTCATTTGCGGATTCAGCGGATATATCCAAAAGACTTTTTGCCCGCTCCCCGTCCCCCAATCGAACATAGAGAGCCGCCCTACTCAAAGAATGAAAGATTCTTTCCTTTCTCGTATAAGGGTCCGCGGGTAAACCTACGATTTCCTTGGCAACCTGAGAAGGATTTTCAAGAAGTCCAGCCGATAATCCGAACATTTCAAATCCGGAAACCTGTTCACCCAGTCGAAAATACTGCTCTCCTAAATAATAATATACTAATGCAAGAATCGGATCGTGGTCCGAATTCGCGCCGTAAAATCGTAGCAGACATTTTTTCCGCTCCGAGTGGATCGTTTCTTCGATAGACTGCGCGTCGCCCAGACAACCGCTTACAAAATTCTCCTTGGCGCCGAGAAGGGTATCAAGAGCCGTTTGTAAGGTTTCCAATTCTAATTTAGGATCCTCTTTTGAATTTTCAAGATGACCAAAAAAAGAATAGAGTCCCCTACGGAAGGAACTCCTCGCCTTGGATACAAAGCCTTGATCGGATTCGAACTTTTCCGCGTCCTCATAGAACGCCATCGCGGTTTTGAACTCCTCTCTTTTGAAGTGCAAATATCCCAAATCGTTAAACGAATTGGATCGAATGAGAGCTCCCGCGAGCGTGGAACCCAATCCTTTGGATTTTACGTAAGAAAGACGAGCATTGATTTCTTCGATTGCCTTTTCAACTTCATAGGATTGAATGAGATTGTTGACTCGAATCCCGCTCGTCATCAACGGTTGAAACTTCGGCGTGATCGCTTCCGGAAATCTTCCTTCTCCTGAAATTCTCACGCCGTCGGGCACTGCGATATCCCAGACAAAGTCCCAGAAATAATCCCAAAACGTAATCTTGACTCCCTTGGGAATCCAGTCCGCCCCCCCTCTTCCGGAGGAAATTTTTTCGGCTTCCTGAAGATGTGATTCGGATAGTTTAAACTTTCCTAATTTTTGATAACAAAGCGCGAGTCCGTTGTGAAGGTTGACCGGATCGATCCAACCTTTGTCTCCGTTGAGAGAAAGTGCGTCCTTATAAAACAAAACCGCGTTTGCAAACTCTCCCGATTCCATATAGGAAAGACCGGTTAACGTGAAAAGCAAGGCGAGTTTGAATTTGTATTGTTGGAGTTTTTCGGGGCTATCCTTTCCGGCCAGGGTCTTTCTGGATTCGTTTTCGAAATACAAACTTGCAGCCGATTTGAGTTTTCCGACCGCCGATTTATAGTCCGCTACGTAGATCGAGGATCTCGCGGAATTAAAAAGAAACATCGCTTTCTGACGATAATTCTCGAATTGGGTTTTCGAAATGATATAATTGGAAAGTGAATCGACTTTAGAATACTGCTCGTTTGCTCTCGGATAATTTTTTAATAAGAAGTAATTATTTCCAAGATTCAACCTTAGATCGGAAAGAGCCTTTTTATTTTCAAAATTCTCACCTAAGAGTTCGAGCACCTGACTATAGAGTTCTATATTCTCTTCAAAATTTTTCTCAGGAAAATATTTCTTATATACTCCGGAATATTTTTCTTCGTCAGTAGGTTGGTCTTCTCCGGACTTTCTTCCTTTAAGAATATCTATGTATTGATACATCCAGCCTAAAAGTTGATACGCCTCGTAATAACGAGGATCCGCAAAGATGATCCATCTCAATTCATATTCAGCTTGTTTAAAGTCTCGAAGGATCTCTTCCTTTCTCGCCGAAGTCATCGAATTGGCGGCGTTGTAATACGTCTCGCGAATCACACTTCGATTTACCAAGTAATAAGAATAGCCGTAGAGAGTCGCCAAGTCCAAAACGGGACGCGATCTCGGAACAGCGATTTTGTAATACTGATTGATATAGGAAAGTCCTTCCTCCGCGAGCGGATCCACGCTCGCAATATCGATGATGTCGATTTGTTTCAGAACGGCCTTTTGTTTTTCTTCGCTTAGAAAACTGGCGAGTTTAAAAACGGAATCGACCATCATCCTTTGATAATATACCGCGTATTCCTTATACAAGGTTTCTAAGAATAAGTTTCTACTTTTTACAAGAAACATATTCTCCGTATTATAAAAGTAGTGAAAGGCCGCGTCTTGAAGATTTCCTCTTCGATCGTGGTCTCTTGCCTTGTTTTCAAAATAGATAAAGGAACGTTCTATCTCTTTTTCGTCGAGATCCACTCCCAGAAGCGGATCGTATTTTTCCAAATAGATCCGAAGTTCGTCGAATGATTTTTGAACTTCTCCCATTCCCTTGAAATTGTCCGATTTAAGAAGATGTCCTTTTAAAAAAAGAGGATCGGTTTCGGAAACGAAAGAAAGAAAAGAGTTCATTAAAGAATTACTTTCTTCAAAGGAGCCTTTTCCGTTGAGACCGAGCGCCTTGATATATAAGAAATATTGAAATAACCTAGGAGATTTTTTTTCGAGAGAATTAGTGACGATCCCTAACTCCGCGGCGCTTGTTCTTTCCGAAAAATTCTTACCTTCCAAAACTTCTCGGTCGATCTGCGCGTAGAGAAGTTTTAAGTCTTCTTTTCCCGCCTTTGGGTCGTTTGCGATGGAATAAAATGTTTCCGGAATCTTATAAGAATGCGCGGAGGCGTTTTTAAATTGAAGATCTCCCGTTTTTCTATAGATGTCCCGAATTCTATAGTAGGTCGGATATAAGTTTAGAATTTCCTCATATAGTTTGAGAGAAGAAGATAGGTCTCCCGTTTTCTGCGAAAGATCGCCTTCCTCCTCCAAAAGAGAAGCCAAAACGTCCTTTGAAACCGAAGATACCGTTTTGATCTGATCGTAGTATTTTTTTAGTTCGGAGATCGCCTGGCCGGTGGCGGACCTACGCTCTTCCGCCAAAAACAAACCGTAGGCAAGCCCCGCAGAAGGATGAAGTCTCGACGAAAAAATCTCTTTTTTCACATTCTCCGCAAACGAGTTTCTTCCGGAATCTCTTGCTTCCTTATATTTAAGAAGAAGAGCTTTGGAATGGATGAGAGGAAAGATCGGATCTTCCGAAAAATAAAATTCTATCGCGTCGATCGCGAGGAGAAAATCCTCAAAGCTCTGCTTATCCCTGTATTGAAGCGCGAGCTCATACTGAGAAATGATATCTTTCTCTTTGGAAACGGATCCGGAAGCCGGAATAAAATAGATATTGAGAGTATTATAATATGCTGCTGTAAAAAGGATCGATCCTCCGTTAAACGCGGAGAACTTGGAATCAAAGAGGGAATCGTTTCCGGAAGTAAGCTGACGAACGACTCCCGTTTTTAAATCCTTTCTTACGATCAGACTGTTGTCTCTTTCGTCCAGACGACCGTTTCCGTTCGTATCGTTTCGAATCGAAGTATAATACAAATAACGTTTATCGGTGGAGATAGAGGGTGAAAAATTGAGATAAGAACCCGAAGTGATTCTTTCTTTTTTTCCCGAAGCCAAATCCAAAAGATAGATATCACCGGAATTAGAATTCTCATAGGAAAGATATACGATCGTCTTTCCATCCGCCGACCAAACGGGAGAAGTTCCCCCGTTCTGAGTCAGAAGTTTCATTGGCTCTTTTTCTTCCGTATCCAAAACGACCAAATTTTGAATGCCGGGACTCAGACGATCGGACGAAAAAACCACGTGGCGGTTGTCCGGCGAAAAAGACGGATCCGTGTCCGTAAAACCGTCCTTTTGACCGGGAACATCAAAATTAGGATTTGTTAATACAATAAAATCTGAATTTAGAAATCGTTTCCCTTGTAGGAGTTTTTCCGCCCAATAAGAAGGGTCCATTTCGAGCAAAACGATATCCCCGGAAGAATCATACTGTTCGGAAACAAAAACCAACTTGGTTCCGTCCGGGCTGATCGCAGGCTTTAACTCCGGGGCCGGATGTTCGGTGACCGGAACCGTAATGGAACTCTTTAGATCCCGAAACCAGATGTCGTAGTTTCCCTTTTGTCCCGTGGTATAAAAAAGATATCTTCCGTCTCCGGTCGCGGAGTTGTATAAGTTATTCCCTCTTTGTACGGTGAGAGGAAACGGTTTTTCATTTTCAGGAGTGAAATAGTTTACGGCGATCGAAGAATAATTGAACTCAAGCGGTTTGATCTTTGCGCTCGATTTTAGCAACGCGCACTGATAGAGAAAAACAAAACTCAGGATCCAGAGAAAACGAATCATCATCTACTCCTTTCGGACCCATTTGCCCTGAGACTTCTCGTAGTATTCCCCTTTTTCCACGAGTCGATACCAAGTTTGTTCCAGATGAGTGCGGAGGTTTACTGAATTTTCTTTCGAATCTGTCTTACTTTCGGCGCCGATTTTTGTGGAGATCACTTTGTTTCTGTGTTCGTTTGTAAGGGACACGAGAGAATCGATTCTCGATTTGACTTCCTTTTTAGAGAGTTCGTTTTTGATTCCGGCGTCGCCCGCGGAAGGATTGATTCTTAACTTGCCGTCTCTTCCTTCGGCAAGAAAACCCTCTTCTTTCCAAGTTTTGATCTCGGGCGCGAGATACGCAAGGGCTCTTAAGGACATTAGAATATTCTTATCTCCTTGCGAATACGCGTCGCCCGAATAATCCTTCTTCCAGACCTCGGAACCCGCGGAGGAAGTTTTGATCGAAGAGATAAGCCAACCGTCCTTTTCTAAAATCCGATCCTCTCCTATCATCTGCTTTTCGGAGGAAGTCTGAGTCTGCGTGAACGTAATCAAAGGAGACTTGATGATACAACCGGAAAATAAAATTCCTAAGAATAGGATACGAACGTTACGATAGAAAATGGGATGTTTCATTCCGGGACTCTCCTTCACTGATACGTGTCGATTTCGGATCTGGCTCTTTTTAAGAAATTTGCGAGTGGCATTCTCTGCTGCGAAATCTGACTGTTTTCCAAATTGATGATCGTATTTAAAATAGAACGTTTGAATTGAATGACCGCGTAGACAAGCCCCTTGGAGAGTTCCACTTCGATCTTATCCACGGCATAACTGTTGTAGATAAAATCCGTAAAAACATTAGAAGGAGTGAATATGTTTACGGCGCTTTTTGCAAAATCCTGACCGATCTGAAAGACGCTAAAGAAAAGATTGATATTCGGAATCGGATCCGCGAGGTTTCTTCCGGAAACGTTTAGATCCGCTTTGATCTTTCCGTCGTCGATCTTCGATCTGCTTTTAGGAGGAAGGAGTTGTTTTAGATCGATATCCTTGATCTGAACTACCGCGCTAAACTCCATCGTTTCAGGCTTTCCCTCTCCCACGTTCACGAGAATGTCCTTTCCGGTAACAAGCCCGTCTAACGTTAGAATTTTCAAATATTCTAATTTAAGAAAGTTTTCGGAATAGTCGATCCTCGCCGATAAACCGGGCTGACCGGCTTTCGGTTTGACATAGTCGAAAGGAAGACCGCTGATGGAAGGATGAGTTCCTACGATCTGTTTGATCGTAAAGTTCGGGACGGGAACCCTTCCGTAAGTTTTGATAAACTTCTCCTTGTTTCCGTCGATGAGATTGGGCGTTGTTTTGACAGCGAGGTCGTGGACAAACGGAAATTCCGCGTTCATTCCTTCGATCTGATAGAGTTTACAATCTTCACCGGGACAAAAAGCGTTCGCATAACCGACGTTTGTATTTTTTGAAAGAAGACTTCCGCTCGCAATCGAGTTCTTCAGACGAAAGCCGATCGAAAAAAGCCCTTCGAATGTAATCCCTTTGAAAAGATAAGCTGGTTTTTCCGATTTCAAAACGATACTTCCTTTGAGATCGGGAACGAGATCGCCGAATACGCCTTCCGTTGTCTTTGTCGCCTTGCTCAGATTTCCGCTAACTTCCATCTTAAATCTGGATTCAAACGCCGTGAGAGTAAACTTAGGAAGTGTAATGGAAGAATCCTTTGCGATCTTTACGTCCAAATCCAATTTCAAATCCGGAACTTGAATGCCGGGAAGATTAAAAAGAAGTTTTCCGGAAATCGCCTGCGCCCCGTCCGCAAGTGCATAGTCCACGTTTCCATTCAGGTTGATCTGATTTCCTAAATTACTTCGCACCGGAATCAGACTTTCTCTAAGGGAAAGAGGAAGTGTAGGCGTTAGGCGATCGAGCATCGTTTTCAACTGCAAGGAAGAAAGGACCATTCGAAATCCTTTATCCAGGTAAAGAATTCCTTTTGAAAAAATCGCGAGGGATTCTTTTCCATCCGCTCCCTTTGTGAGAAGAGAAAGAGAATCGAGTTTTACGACGCTCGGCACAAAGGGCTTCTCGAATTGAATCTGGGACTTGAGATCGAGGCCGACCGGAATCGGAGAGGATTTTCCCCTTCCCATCGGAAAACGAAAACCTCCGATCTGAACTCCTCCAAGTATATTCAAAGAATGGAATGAACCACCGACCTTCAATTGTAACCCGAGAATCCCGTTGAGAGTTTTTACGTAATCGGTAAGATTTAGATTTTGAACCGCGAGATCCAAGTCAAGCTCCGATCCTCGAAGAATGCTTCCAGTCGCCGCGAGTCCGATCCCGTTGTAAGTGAGGGTCAATTCTTTCAATTCCAGATTTTCAAGAATCGGAAGCGGCTTGGATGCGCTCGGAGATTCTTGTGTGAGAGGATGTAAGATAGAATCCGCAACCAAACGTAACGTCGGAATCTTATGATTTTTTCCGGCGATGGAAATTAGAAGATCTTTTGCAGAAATATCCGCTGACAGTTTCAAACGGGTGTCTTTCCCGGAGATCGTGATCGGAGCCAGACGCAATTCTCCATCCAACTGCATCTTTGGAATTCCGGGAATCGTGGATAAAAAATCAGAAAGCGGTTTCAGACGAATCGAAGACTTTTGAATTGAAAATTGAACGTTTCTTTCTTTGGAAGAAACTCCGGTGATCTCGCCCGCGCCTTGCAGCCAGACGTCTTGGTTGACCTTCCATTCTAAACTTTCGAGTTTGAGTTTGTCTTCTTTTTCAAGATAACCGAGTTGATAACGTAATGCGAAACCGAAAGGAGCCAAGAGTTGATTGCGAACTCGTATCGGAATCGAATCGGAGCCGATATCGGCTTTCGAAACAAGAAGACCTCCTGCAACGGAATCGTCTCTTGTCAGTTCGAGGTTCATCCGGAAAGGTTGGTTGAGAGATTTAGAATTGTCTTCAAAATAGATCTGAACCGTCTTTTCCGGATTCAACTGAAAACGAAGCGTATCGATCAGCTGAAGGATTCTTAGATTGATCGGAATCTTTCGAAAACGAACCGTATCCAATTCCAACGCAAGATTGAATCCTTCCAAACCAGCTTTGTAAGAAGAAAGACCCGACTCCGAAGTAACGTGAACAAAAAGATCTTTGAGTTCGAACTTGAGATAAGCGCTCAAGGGAAGATAGGTTGCGATCTCTTCGAGAGGAGTGGAAGCTTCTTCCTTTTCAGGAGTCTTGTCGGAAGGAGGAAAAAGTTTGGAAAGATTCCATTCTCCTTTTTTTTGTCTGAGATCGAGATTGAGTCCGATGAGAGCGATCCTCGAAAGTTTGACCCTTCCGAAAACGATCAACGGAAGATTGTAAGAAAGATCCAATTCCTTTACGGAAAGTACAGGTTTATTTTCAAAAGACGCATCCGATCGTAAGATCAGATCTTCGAGAGTGATTCCGTAAAAAAGGGAGAACTTCGTTACCGTAAAACTCGCGGTCCCCTGAATGGAACCGGAGAGAGCTTTGGCCAAAATCGCCTGCCCCGTAAATCGGTTGAAGACAAGTTTGTAAATAAATAATAGACTAAAGAGAAAGTAATAGAGTCGTTTATGGCGTTGGAAATGACGTTTGAAAGTTTCCACGACTTCTGATTGGATCAGTATTCAAAAGATTCAAGAGCTTCTTCCAGGGTCTTATAGATTTCAAAGATGCTGGCGAGCTTGGTAATCTCCATTAAGTTCTCGATATCGGAATTCAGGTTTGTAAAAACCATTCTTCCTTTTAAGCCGTCGATGTGTTTGTAAATATTCAAAAACATACCAAGACCGGCGGAGTTGATAAAGGGAACTTTTTTCAAATCGATGATAAATTTCGGAACGTCACCTTTGGAAATGTATTCTTCTATTTTTTGTCCGAGCTCGAACTCATTTCCTGCTTTGATCGGCCCTTCAATCTTGATGATGTGGACGTCGTTTTTCGTGGTGACTTTAATTTTCATAACCCTGACTTGGATATTGGATGCAAGTATAATTTAATTTCCTGGCAATTTGTAAAGAGAATTTTTAAGCATAGCACTAAAAATCAGGGCAAAAACCCGATTTCACAGACTAGTCAATCCAAGATGACGAAGAATGGAGGAAGAAGCCTCTTCGTCAAAAGCCAGGGAATAATTCTGGACAAAAAGCCGACTCCTGCAATGCTAACGGGTACATCTTATGGCCGAAAGACCTCCTCTCCTTTCCGTTGTCATCCCAATCTACAACGAAGAAAAAACCATTCCTGAACTTACGAGAAGACTGTTCCTTCTCCAAGACCTCTTGATTCGAAATCGTTCCTTCAAAAAAGACGATTTAGAAGTTCTCTTTGTCAACGACGGATCCAGAGACGATAGTTTCGGAGTCCTTAAAAAATTCTGCGCACAGACAAGCGGATTTCATCTCGTCAATCTTTCTCGCAACTACGGTCATCAAACAGCGATTACAGCAGGAATCGATACCGCAAGAGGAGACGCCGTTGTTGTTATGGACGGCGACTTACAGGATCCTCCCGAGTTCGTGAACGACCTCTACGGTAAACTACTCGAAGGATACGACGTCGTCTATGCAAAACGAAAAAAAAGACCGGGAGAATCCTGGTTCAAACTTTTGACGGCGCATGTATTTTACAGAATTCTAAAGAAGATCACGAGGTTCGACATCCCGATCGACACGGGCGACTTTAGAATCATGAGTAGAAGAGTGACAAACGTTCTTTGTTCCATGAGAGAACAACATCGTTATATACGAGGACTGATCTCGTGGATCGGATATAAACAAACCGGACTCGAATACGAAAGAGAAGAACGTTTTGAGGGAGTTACAAAATTCTCCGTAGGAAAGATGCTCAAATTCGCGTTAGACGGAATCACCTCCTTCTCTTCGGCTCCTTTGAAGTTGTCTTCTTATCTCGGTTTTTTCACAGCGTTCGGCGGAGCAATCTACGCGTTATTTGTCATTTATCTTAGAATTTTTACTTCCGAGACGATCACGGGCTGGAGCTCCATGATGATCGTAGTACTCATATTAGGCGGAACTCAACTTCTCGCGCTCGGAATGATCGGAGAATACTTAAGTCGTGTCAACGACGAGTCCAAAAACAGGCCTCTGTATGTGATCGAAAACGTGTATTCTTCCAAAAACGCAAAACAGACAAAGAAAAGATAGAAAGTGGAACCAAATAAGTCCCTTTCACGGAGACGAAGATGAAAAAAGATAAATTTCTGATTCCGGGTATTCTACTCTGTTTATTATCCCTGGGACTTGCGTTTTACATGGGTTATACGAACTGGGAAATTTTTATCCGGACTTGCAGCCTGAAGGATCTTCTGACCTGGGATGAAAACATCAGGCTCAACGTCGTCCTCGATCAGTATCAGGATTTTAAAGAATTTCGTATCTGGCGGGCCTTCTTTCCGTTTTTAGAATCTCCCACCTGGCCCCCGCTCCGTTCCTTTCTTTCGCTTTTGCTCCTTATGACCCCGGGCGATATGCCGATCACTTGGAAGGATTCTTTTTTAGGACTCGTTTTTTATGTGCTCTGTTTTCCGACAATTCTCTACATCGTTTACAAGATAACGGGTTCCACTTGGAAAGCGGGTCTTGTCTCCATTCTTACTTTGGCTCTGACTCTTCACACGACGGAGGCTCCTTCTTACAGTCTTTCGTCGATGCTTGAAACTCAAGGTATGTTTTTTCTATTATGGACTTATTATACTCTTTATAAAATCTACAAACAGACTGAAGAAAATCCGTATCGAGTCGAATTTGATAAGAATGAAAAGATAGAATGGTCTGTCGCGCTTTCCTTGTTCGGACTTTTTTTTACAAAGTATCCTTACGGACTTCTTTTGTTTATCGCGATCGTCGTCTACGAAGCCGTTTCCAAACCGAAAGAATATTCTGAAATTCTAAAGTTTGCTTTTACAAAACGTTACAAAGGGATTCGAAGAATTTTTCTCATCCTCGTCGTCGCACTCGTCCTGTCGCTCCCGATTTTAAGGGTTGTGACAAACCTAAACTTGGATCAGAGACAGTTCAAACTGATCATCTATTATTGCTCCGTTCTACTATTTATCGACTTCAATCTTTTTCTCTACTTTCAAAAAGAAGAATGGAAAAAGATCGCTCCCTCTTCCATCCGGGTAATCTATCTCTATGCGATCGCTCCTTCTTTGGCCTGGATCTTTGCAAACCCCGACCGAGTGATGAGTCTCATCAACGCGCAGATGATCGTAAACGAATACGTGAAGAGTTTTGTATTCGCTCTTTTTTCTTCGCCGACTACAACAAGTCCGGTCAGTCACGTCTTTCAAGAACCTTGGATCTTTCGGATTTTCTTTTTTGGAGTGATCGCTCTTATCCTTTGGTTTTTTAAAAGCCGTCTTCAGGAAAAAAAAGAATCCGTTCTTACTTCGATCGCCGAAACCTTTCGAGATCCTCTCGTCGCAGTTACGAGCATTCTATTTTTGCAATATATCATCATAGACGCTACCACCGGAAACAAACAACTCAGACACGTATTCCCTCCTCTGCCCGCGTTGTTTACGATCTTCTCGCTTTGGGTATTTCGCTTTATCGAAAGTCCAATTAAAAAAGAAAAAATCGCGGCTACGGGCTTCGGCTTGATCGTACTTTTATGGAGCGCGAGTCTTTACGTGAGGGAAGGTGGTCTTCTGACTCAAAGTTTTGAAAAGGTGCAATACTTCTGTTTGAAAGGATTTCAGACGGATCTCTTTCAACCCGCAAGAGATCTCACCGCCAAAATTTCTCCGGAAGGAAAATACATCGTCTTTAACGGGTTCCACGAAGAATTCAACTTTGACAAAAAAGGAAGGTTGATCGCTTCCGAGATCGATCTTCTTATGAGAATGAAAACCTTTGAAAAAGGAAAGTATCGCAACGACTCCAGACACAAATGGAAGACTTGGGAAGAATTTTCATCCGCACTCGTAATCACTCCGACTTGTGGACAAAGAGAAATGATGGATAAGTTTGCGATTCGTTCCGCGGCCGTCGGCAAAAGTACGATCTTGAAAAAGGAATACAAACATCCTTCCGGAAATTACTGCCTAAGAGAATATACGATTCAATAAGAAGAAAGAATACTTTGTATTCGGGAAAGTATTCCACGTTAAAATGAATTTGTCTTCTTCCCATGGTCCACTTTCAAAGCGCTTCTGATCAAGAAGGCTTAGGAAGCTCCTATCTGCAAAAATCAGAAATTGCCTATTTCTCTGTCATTGATATCGAGCCATAACTTGGTGTTAGAATTATAAAAACGAAAGCGTAAGTCTGAAATTTAGATTCTTGAGAAAATGAATTGCAGGAATGAGAAAGATCAATTTACTCTGGCATTGATTTCAAATTTTCTATGCAGCCTTCCTGGATCATTCCTTCCATCTTCTTTGCACTGACGGCAGTCATCATTCTCAATCTTGTTTATTTATTCTTATTTTTGACGGAGAAACATAAATTTCTCCTCTTTTGGTTGCTTTCATGGTTTTTCCAATTGATTTTCCTTCTTGGAAATCTTTACCGAGCCGCGCTCGGACAAACGGAATGGATTTTGATTGCTACACATTTTGCAGACGTTACGAGAGCGTTCTTTTTACTCGCGGGTTGTTTTTTATTTTCAAAAAAAGAAATTCCCAAAACGATCTATTGGGTGTTTCCATTCGGGTTTGCCTGGGCGATCCTCGAAGAAATTTATTTTCCCGGTTCCGATCTCGCTTCGGCCCCGATCTATATGATCGTCGGCGGGGCTCATATCTATTCGGGGATTTTATTATTGCGACTTCCTTCTACCTATTATCGTGGAAATCACATAGCGGGATGGAATTTTATACTCTGGGGAATCCACACATTGGACTATCCTATTCTGCGACCCATCCCCGAATTCGCGGTCGTAGGATTTATGTTAGGCGGTTTTTTTCGTATGAGTGCCGCCATTTCAATTATACTCATCTACTTCGAATGGTCGAGGGAATCGGAAATTCGACTCGATTCACTTTACAAAAAGATCATAGACACTTCTCAGGAAGGAATTTGGATCTTAGACAAAACGGGAAAAACTACGTTTGCAAATCCTAAAATCGGAGAACTCTACGGAATCAAACCGGAAGATATGATAGGACTGAATATCTTAGAAATCGTAGAACCCGATCGGAGAAGTTCGGTCGCCTATCGTTTAGAAGAACGTAAAAAAGGGAAAACCGAAATATCGGAGTACAATTTTGTAAATCAAAAAGGAGAAAAGAAGTTCGCGATCGCTTCCGCCAATCCTCTCTACGACGACTCAGGCAATTACGATGGCGCGCTCGCGATGATCGTAGATATCACTTCCTTAAAAATGGTCGAAGAAAGACTGAGGGAAAGCGAAAGACAGATCTCGACGATCATCAGCAACATTTCGGGTATCGTATATCGATGTAAGAACGACCCTCCTCATTGGACCATGGAGTATATCAGCGAAGGATGCCAACAACTCACCGGCTTTGCTACGAGTGATTTTTTGGAAGACAACGTCGTAAACTTTGGGGATCTCATCCTGGAAGAGGATAGAAGTATCGTTGAGTCCGGAGTTTTAGAATCCGTAGACGCCGGAGTCCCGTATCAACTGACTTATAGAATCCGCAAAAAGGACGGAAAGATCCAGTGGTGTTTCGAACAAGGAATGGGGGTTTTTGACTCAAAGGGAGTATTACAGGCGTTAGAAGGAGTGATCATCGACTACGCTCTACCGAAACAAGCCGAGGAAATGATTAGCAACTCTTTGAAGGAGAAAGAGTTACTTTTAAGAGAGATTCATCATCGGGTCAAAAACTATATGCAGGTTTTATCAAGTTTGATCGGCCTTCAATCGGAATATTCGACCGAACCCGGCGCCAAAAAGGTTTTGGAAGACAGCCAAAACAGAATCGCTTCTATGGCGATGATTCACGAAACGTTATATTCTAAAAGTGTGGAAAGCCAGATCTTTCTTCCGGATTATATCCGAAAGCTGATCTCCAATCTGATGCATTTTTTCGGATACGACGAAAAAGAACTCCAGACTACCGTTCACTGCGACTCTCTTGTTCTCAATCAAGGGATCCTGATTCCTATAGGTTTGATTCTTAACGAACTCATCACAAATTCTATGAAACACGCTTTCCCAAAAGTAAAAGGAATCAAAAAACTTTCGGTAAGTTTTACGATGGGCGAGCAGAACATTTCCTGTCTTGAAGTGATCGACAATGGACCCGGCAAGGATCCGAATTCTCCACCTAAAAAGGATTCCCTCGGGATGGAACTGATTTCGCTTTTGACTCATCAACTCAAAGGTCGCCTGGAAGAATTAACGTCTAACGAGCAGCATACGACTCGTATCTTCTTTCCCCTCAAATAAATTCGTCTATTCCGGTTTTCTAAGCCGCGACGGTTTCTTTTGTTCCATCCTTTTGGTAAGAAACGTCTTTCGAATTCGGAGTACGAGACGCGACTTCTTCGAAAGTTTCCTTGTATTTCTCATGATTGGTTCCCATGACTTTATCCCAAAAATTAAAATAAAGAGAATAATTACAGTTAAAATACTTATGATGCATATTGTGATGTGTCGTAGTATTGTGCCAGTTCGTAAACTTGCTTCTTAAAAACCAGGAAGGAAAGAGTTCGTAAGAAAGATGACCCAAAACGTTAAGCGAAGTCATATAAACAAAGAATACGAGCATCGCTCCCTGATGAAGGGGAAAAAGAACGGACGCAAGCGGAATGATCCCCGCCTCTACGATCGCTTCCAGAGGATGAAAAGAAAACGCCGCCCACGGAGAAGGATTCGTCGATTTATGATGAACGAGATGAAAACTTTTGAATAAGAGTTTATGGTGCATCATCCGATGCGTCCAGTAGAAGTAAGTGTCGTGCAAAAAGATCAAGGCGAAAATGCTGAAGATCAGATAAGCGATTCCGTAGTCCGAGACTTTTTCATAAATGAAATTGTATCCGTTTACCTGAGACCAAGCCGTAAAAATACCAGAAAGGGCAAAGATAAAAAACGTGATCAGGGAATATTTTACTTCGTGCCAAATTCTTTCGGATTCCGGTTTTTTCCCTTGAATGAGTTTGTGCGAAAGTTTTTTACTCAAAAAAACCCAAACGATCAGAAACGCTCCTCCCGCAAAGAGCACATAACGTATGAACAAGGTTCCCCAGACGATCCCGAAAAAACCGGTATAACCGACCTTTGAAAGCAATTCTTCCATTCTTCTTCTCTCCAGATTCTACGAGATGGGACTCGTAGAATTGAATATATTATTGTCTGAAAAGTCTATTTGAGCTTACTATTTTCAAAATCGTTCAGGTTTATTTTCGGATCCACTCGGTTTTTTCGATATTCCGTCGGCGTGAGAGTCGTAAGTTCCTTAAAAGCGCGGTTAAAAGGCCCCAAAGACTGATAACCGAGATCCATTGCGATTCGAATGACGGGGATCTCATCCTTACTCGGATCCAAAAGTATCTCGCACGCCTCTTGGATTCGATAACGATTGAGAAAATCGTTGAAGTTGCGAAACCCAAGATTGCCGTTGATAAGCCTTCTGAGTTTGTATTCGTGGACCTGAAGTTCGTCCGCAAGACCGCGTATCGTCAAACCTTCCGAGCGATACATCTTCTCTTTTTCGAAAGAATCGATGAGTTTTTTCTGAAGAATCGGATCGACGACGGGAGGTTTTTCCTCTTCTACAATTCCCACTTTCTTTTGGATGAGACCCTCTTTGAGTTCGAACATCAAAAATTGAAACGCGAGAATGAGTCCCCAGGCGAGCGCCCCGTTGATCAAATCTAAGATTTCTGAAACTTCTTTTCCGCGTAAGAAAAGATGAGAGAAGATATTGAGTGCGATTACCGTTCCGGAGATAAGAATATGAATCTGCCTGAGTGTCCTTCTGGATTCTACAAGGTCGTCCTTTCTTCCGATGTAGGTTTGGATAATCGCGGTCAAAACAAAACCGAGAGAAAAGATCGAAGGCAGAAGAATCCGGGATAAAATTCTTTCGGATTCCACCGGACCACGCAGAGAAATTTGTCCAAGATCAGGGTATGTAGCAATCGTTGAAATGATTAGTTTCCCGGCGAGAAGCGCCCAGAACCATTTTTTGATTTCGAAATGATCTTCAAACGCGGCTAACGTAATGAGCCAGTAAAAAAAAGGCAAAGCCAAAACCGATAAGAAGAGAAGATTACGAACCATCGGCGGAATCTGAACGTTTACGTCCAAATTGAGGATCAGATAAGAAAGAATCGAAAAGATAAAAAAGACGGCGATCTTTCCTCCAATATCATACCAATAACGAAGCGAGAAAAAAAGAAGGAGAGAAATCAATCCGCCTATCGAAAAGAAATGTAAGATATTTGTAATTTCAGTGATCACTGATTCCTTCCAGATTTTCCAACTCTCTCCAAAAGTCTTTTGTTTGTAAATCAGGAAGCAAGTTCCGAATGAGCCCGCTGTCTATAAAACTATCCTCTCGGTCGGACTCTACGATTTCGGATTTCGGAATTTTATCGTGTTCTTCCAGAACGGAAAAAATTTCTTTCCAAGTATGCCACTGATTGTCCGAAAGATTGAGGACGTTTGGAAGAATCTCAAAATTCTTTTCCCGAATGAGTTGTGTTAGACGAAAAACCGTAAGTGCGACGTCGTCCCCGTGTATAAGATTGAGTTGTCTTGAATTCTTCTTTACCAATCCTTTTCTCGCCCAATCCGCAGGATTTCTGCCGGGACCGTAGATTCCGCAGAGCCGAAGAATTTTGCCGCCCCTACGAAGCCATTCCTCTTCCACGGAAAAACGATCGTGATCTTCCAAGAGTGGAGTCGATTCTACGATATCGGGATCTCTTCGATAGATACTAGTAGTTCCCAGAAGAATCGGATTCTTAACCGATACAAAAAGAAGATCCAGAAAGAGAGAAGGATCTTGCAGTTTTTGAACCGGGAAAGTGACGATTCCAAGATCGATTTCCTTTGGAGAAATCTTTTTTGAAAACGTTATAAGAGAATTCGCATCGGAAAAATCGAAATTCTCAGTTCCGGAAATTTGAGTTTTTGAAGAAAAACTGCGAAGTGAAATCTCCGGAAGCGTCTGGAGCTTTTCAGCGATGCGCTTTCCGGTATAACCTAGACCGAAAACTGCAACGTTCCGCACTACTCCAATCCCAGACGTTTGTAGATGAGTCCTACTTTTTCAAGATAAGGTTCGATCTTAAAGATATCGTCCAGATCGTTTTGTGTGAGAACCTGATTGACGCGAGAATCCTTTTCCAGTCTTCCTTTGAGAGTTTCGGATTGATTCCCCCAGACCGCCATCGCGTGTTCTTGCACGATGAGATACGCGTCTTCGCGAACGATCTTTCCTTTTTCGATAAGCGCGAGAAGAACCTTTTGGGAAAAGATCAAGCCTCGTGTGACGCCTAACGTTCTTTCGATCGCATCCGGATAGACGTGAATATTTTTAATCACGAAGAGCATCTTATCCAAGATGTATTCCAGTCCAATCGTAGAATCGGGAAGTACAACTCTTTCCGCCGAAGAATGAGAAATATCCCGTTCGTGCCAGAGGGCTACGTCTTGTAATCCTACGTTTACGTTTGCCCGGATCACTCTGGAGAGCCCGGAGATTCTTTCACAGATCACAGGATTTCTTTTGTGAGGCATCGCAGAAGATCCTTTTTGTCCCACGGAAAAAGGCTCTTCCACTTCTCTTCCTTCCGTCTTTTGGAGAAGTCGGATCTCTGTCGCCATTCGATCCAGAGAAGAAGCCGTAACTCCTAAAACGGAGAGATAAAACGCGTGACGATCTCTCGATACTACTTGGGTTGCGATCGGATCGACGCGAAGTCCCATCTTCTCGCAGACATAGGATTCGATTTCGGGATCTATATTGGAATAAGTTCCTACGGCTCCTGAAAGTTTTCCGACTGCGATCTCTTCGCGGGCGTCCGCCATTCTTTTCCGATTTCGGTTTAATTCTTCAAAAAATAATGCGAACTTAAGTCCCAAGGTCATCGGCTCCGCGTGAATTCCGTGAGAACGTCCGATACAAGGAAGATCCCTATACTGAATCGCCTTCTCTTTCACCGCGACGATCAACTCGTCGGTTTTTTTTAGGATGAGATCCATTGCTTGAACCATCTGAACACAAAGCGCGGTGTCTCCGATGTCGGAGGACGTAAGACCGTAGTGAACGTGGCGTCCCGCGGGGCCGATGTAGGAATTCATATTGGTTAAGAATGCGATGACGTCGTGATGAACCTTGCTCTCGATTTCGAGAATTTCATCCACTTTAAATTTTGCTTTCGTTTTGATTTCTTGAAAGTCCTCGGCCGGAACTTCTCCGCGTTTCATTCGGATTTCGCAGGCAAGAATTTCTATTTCTTTCCAGATTTCAAATTTGTTCTCTAATTCCCAAATTTTGGAAATGGCAGGATTGGAATATCGATCGATCATTGCTGGAAGGTCCTTTTAGGAAAATGAATTCAAATCCACTCTCCTATAGAAGGTCTTTCTGTAAAAAGAAAAATTGGACCTACAAAACGAGCGAGGTCTTCTGTGAGAGGAAGTTTGCGGTGTTCCGTCCACTTTGCGCAAGGGAAATCCTTGCTCCGACAAAGGATCCCATAGAAATTCTACTTAAAAACAGACTCGAAGTCCGCCAAACGGTATCATCGAAAAGATTTTTACACCGATTTAAAAAAGGGAATTTTAATTTTAGAATTTAGAATCGAAGGCCCCTGAATCTTCCCTTCAAGCGCGTGTTTTACCGTGAAGAGCGGACGGTCTACCGTCCACTTTCACCCTAGCTCAAAAGAACGAACAAACTCACGGATCGTATTGATATGATCGATCTCCGGAGAAGGATTCTCCTTACTCGGCTCATAGAGATGCTCGTCGAAAACGTGGTAATCAAAAATCTTCAAAGAAAAATCCGGAAACGTAATGATGATATTTTCCGAATGGATATCAAAGATCAGCTTCTCTTCTTCAGCGAGATGTTTCGTCACTTCGATTACTCGGTGAAAATCCAAAGCGATCTTTTTCAACTTCGAACGACTGATCACGCCGAACTTATGAGTATCAAAGTTCAACTTCCATTTTGGAAAGAACGCGTCTTGCAGAGGATTCTGTCGTATCTTTTCGTTGAGGCGAATGAATTCTTTTAAGTGTTTTCCGGGAAGGAGATTTTGATTGTCGCAAGGGGTTAACGTAAGAATCGGAATTCCAAACGGAGTTCTTCTCGCACGAAGACCCATAAAGTAGCGAGTTGGAAGAACCAAATCCGGGATGAGAGACTTGAGCTTCCAATAATGAAGACGTTCCAAACCGAGCCTTGAAAATTTAAACTGAATGTCTTCTTTTGCGGATCGACCCCAAGTTTTGGATTTCAAAAACTCCATCAAATGAATTTCTTCCGGTTTCAAATAACGATCCAGATTCTTATTCACGTGTTTGTATAAGGAACCGAAGATCGGATCCGAAGGAAGTTTGGATTTACCGATCTTAACGACCTGATTCCAAGGAAGTGCGTAAACAAACTTATAAGAACCTCTTCCGATGTATTTTTCGGCGGAAAGAGGCATGAAGTTATCAAGATATTCTCTATCATAACGATGCGTTATGCGAAACAGATGAGAAACCGGGAAAAGTTTTTCGTATGTTTTTCTCACGAAGCCCGATTCTCTCAGACGAAAATCGACGGGAAGATCTTCGATCGGGATTTCCGGTTTTGCCTTATCCGGATCGTAGAAGAGTTCCTTATCGAGCCCCTTCTCCAAGAGCTCGATAAAGTTCGGAATTTTAGGCGAACTTAAAAAATCGCGTATGACCCCGCCTAACTCTCCTAAACGATTTCTCTGAGCCATAAGCTTGAAAACTTACTGAAAATAAACCTTTTCTGGAATCGAGGACAATTTCGTTTTATTCAAAATCGCTTCTTCGAGTTTGGAAGAACGTTCTTGGTCCAACCACCAAAGAGAAGAGGCCTCTTTTTCGCTTCCGTATTTTCCGAGAGGATTTTTCGGAGATTTGAATTTATTCCAATACATGATTCTTGTCGCGCTCGTGTTCCAGAGAAGAACATAAGGAACTTGTAATGTAAGAATCTTATCTATTTTTTTAAGAATTTCGTTTCTTTTTGGAATGGAGAATTCGGCCCTTTGTTGTTCGATGAGTTTATCCACTTCCGGATTCTTAAACCCAGCAAGATTGGGCTGACCTTTTTCTTCAGCGTATTTGGAATACCACATCGCTTCCGGATCCTTAAAAATTCCTCCACCCCAGGCCGCCCAGGTCATGTCGAAATCGTATTTATCCATTCGAGAACTCCATTCCGCAAGATCCGTGGATTCGAGACTGATGATGATCCCGACTTCTTTCGCTCTTTCTTGAATCAGAGTCAGATACTTTTCGGACTTCTTATCCCTTTCCAGAATGCTGAACTTAAATTCTTTTCCGTCTTTTTCAAGAATTCCTCTGGCGTTTGTTTTCCAACCCGCCTGCGCGAGAAGTTCTCTCGCCTTTTTAACGTCGAAATCGATCGGAGGATTGGGAGAACCGTTCGCCCAAAGGTCTTGGTAGAATGCGTTGGTTTCCTCGTATTCGTTGTATGCAAGTTTTTCAATCAGGAGTTTACGATCCACGAGGTGAGCGAATGCTTTTCTCACTCTCACATCCGAAAAGATCTCTCTTCGCATATTAAAAACCAAACCTTGGAAACCGATCGGTTTGGAGTTGTAGATCTTTTGTTTGAGAATGTAGTTCTCGTCGAATTTTTCGCCAACCGCATCCTTTACCCAAAAAGAAGCAGTGTAAGTCGGATAAATATCTATATCACCTTTTTTGAATGCTTGAAACGCAATCGGTTCTTCGTTATAGACCTTAAAAAGAATCGTATCGAAATTGTCGAGGCCCTTGTAAAAAGGATAAGCTCGCATCCAATAGTCGCCTCTTCTTCTCATCTTTACATAACGACCCTTTTTTGCGGACAACATCGAATAAGGCCCCGAGACCACAGGAAAATCAAAATTCTCCTTATCAAAGTTTCTCCCTTGGAAGTGATGCGCCGGAAGAATGTAGAGCGAATTCGCGATCGTATTAAAATTGGACCAGTGGATTTCTTTTTGAGTAAATTCGACTTCTCGATCGTTTAGAACCACCGGCTTTTCAAAACGGGAAAGATCGATTCGAAACACTGCGGTATTATTATTCTTATCCATCAGGGTTTCGTATGTAAAAAGAACGTCATGCGCCGTGATCGGTTTTCCATCCGACCAAGTCGCGTTCGAGTCGATTGTAAAAGTAAATTTCTTTTTATCCGGAGAAATTTTCCAAGAAGAAGCGAGATGAGGAATCGGTTCGAGTGTGATCGGATGATAGTCGAGAAGAGGTTCGAACATCAGGCCGAAGATATGCGCGGTAGTCGAAAATTGATCCAAATAGTAGTTCAAAGATTTCGGAAACTGATGACTATAGATCCGAAAGGTTCCTCCCTTTTTTGCTTCCGGGGAAACGATCGGGTTTTGAACTCGAAGCGCCGCCGGAATCGAATCCGGATTCCCTTTCCAAAGAACGTCTTCAACAACCGCGGAAGTATCGGCTTCTTCTTTTTCTCCGCACTGAATGAGAACGCCGGCGGAGACAAAAAGAAAAGAACAGTAAATAAAAAATTGATAGATCTTTTTCAAAAAAAGTTACCTCGTGTTAATTTTTAATTCGATGAGCTTGATAAACGTCCGGGATTTGTTTTAGATTGCTCAGAATTTCCTTGAGCTGATCCAAATGTTCCACTTCCACTTCAAAACTAGCAACGAGATTTCCTCTCTGATCCGTAGAGGCTTTGGATTCTCGAATGTTGGTTTGTGTGTTGGAAATAGATTTTACGATTTCCATAAAGATACCTTGACGATCTTTGGATTTCACTTCGATCAAAACTGGAATGGATTCGCTCTGACCGTAGTCCCATTCGACCGTGATGACACGCATGGATTCTTCTTGTTCCTGTTGTTTGGCGGTAGTACATCCTTTTTTATGAATGCTAACACCTCTTCCTCTCGTAACAAAACCGATGATCTCGTCGCCCGGAAGAGGAGAACAACAACCCGAAAGTCGAACTGGAATTCCACGAAGGCCCGCGACTATGACCTTACCCGCGGCTAAGTCGATTTGTTTCGTAGGTCTGGAAGAAGGTTTTTTCTTGAGCTCTTCCAAGACGTCCGCGTTAAGCGTAATCTCAGCGGCGAACTCCGCCTCTTGTTGAAGATCCTTTTTGGTTTCTTCTCTGAGTCTTCGAAAGTAAGCTCGAAGTTTTTGTCTCGCGGAAGGAGTTCTTACGATCCGAAGCCAGATCGGAGAAGGTTTGGTTCTTTTATCGGTGATGATTTCGATCTGATCTCCGGAACGAATTTCGGTTCGAAGAGGAAGCATTCTTCCGTTGATTCTTCCGCCCTTTGCTTTTAAACCGACATCGGTATGAATCCGAAACGCAAAGTCTAAGATCGTCGCACCTTTTGGTAACTGGAGAATCTCGCCTTTCGGCGTAAAGACGAAGACTTCGTCCTCGTGAAGATCGTATTTTAATTCTTCAACAAACTCTTTTGGATCCAGAGCGGAATCCTGCCAGGAACTCAAGAGTTCGAGCCATTTTACCTTTACGCTCTTTCCGCCCGTGGAAGGTTTTCCTTCCTTATACATCCAGTGTGCTGCGATTCCGTATTCCGCGATATCGTTCATCTCTCTGGTTCGAATCTGAACCTCGAGAGGTTTTCCGTCGGGTCCGATCACGGTCGTATGAAGGGATTGATACATGTTTGTTTTAGGAGTTGCGATATAATCCTTAAAACGACCCGGAACCGGGTTCCAAAGAGTATGCACGATTCCTAATACACCGTAACAATCCTTAACTTCGTTTGCAATGATTCGAATCGCGCGAAGATCGAAGATTTCGTGAAAGGTTTTTTCCTTGAGCTTCATCTTTCTATAGATGGAATAAAAATGCTTTGCCCTTCCGTCGACGTCGGCTTCGATCTGAATTTCGGAAAGCCTCTGGAGAAGAATGATCTTGAGGGTTTCCAGAAAACCTTCTCTTTCCGACTTCTTGGAATTGATATTTTTCTTAACGTCTTGATATTCTTCCGGATTGAGAATTTGAAACGCGAGGTCTTCTAGTTCGGATTTGATTTTGTAAATCCCAAGTCTTCCGGCGATCGGCGCATAAAGAGAAAGTGTTTCTTGCGCGATTCTTCTTTGTTTTTCCGCGGGCTGAAAAGAAAGGGTCCGCATGTTATGAGTTTTATCGGCGAGTTTGATCAGGATGACTCGGATGTCCTTGATCGTAGCGACGATGATCTTACGAATATTCTCCGCTGCTTCGGTTTCTTTCGATTGGCTTTTGATCTTGGAAATTTTAGTGACGCCTTCCACGAGATCGGTGATGTCCTCTCCAAAGTCCCGAATCATATCATCGCGGGAATATTGCGTATCTTCGATGACGTCGTGAAGAAGACCGGCGCAGATGACCTTCTCGTCCAAGCCGAGTTCGAAAAGAAGATATCCTACTTGAAGAGGATGTACGATATAAGGTTCGCCGGAAAGACGGAACTGTCCTTGGTGCGCCTTTTCGGACACGTCATACGCCTTTAAAACGGATTCGTATGCGTTGTCTCCTAAGGTTTCTCGAACACCTTCGAAGAGCATTTCTTTGGATGCGGCTGCTTTCACAAATCCCATTCTCAGTGTTGTTCTATATCTAAACCGAGGTCTAGAAAACGAGTCGTATGAGTCAGATATCCCATGCTCACTCCGGCGCCTGAAAGTTCGGAGAGCGCTTCCAGTTTTTCGGGAGTGATACCGCCTGAGAATTCGATCTGAATTTTCGGAGCTTTTTGTTTCAAGATTGAATACGCGGTCTTTGTATCTTCCAGAGAAAAGTTATCCAAGAGAATCACGTCCGCACCCGAGGTCATTACGTCTTCGAGTTGCGAGAGAGAATCTATTTCCACTTCCACGAGTCTTCCCGGGAATTTCGACTGAATCTTGCCGACGGGTTCGTGCGAAGAAGAATACATCGCGAGGTGATTGTCTTTGATCATCGCCATCTCCGAAAGATTGAGCCTGTGATTGCTTCCACCTCCACAGTAGACCGCATACTTTGCGAGTTTACGATAACCCGGAAGAGTTTTCCGAGTATCTAAAATCATAAGGCCGTTTTTTCCGTATTTGGAAACGACTTCTCCCGTGCGCGTTGAAATTCCGGAAAGATATTGTAGAAAGTTTAAAAGGATTCTTTCAATCCGAAGAATGCCGATCAGGCTGCCTTGGATTCTTAAAAGTGTATCCCCTTTCACAAAACTTTCCGAATCTTTTTTAAAAAATTCGACCTGAATGGAATTCCCGGAAAGAACATTCAGAACTTCTAATACACCGGTCCCACAGAGGATTCCCGGTTCTCTCGCATTGAGAGACGCGGTCGCTTTTTTTTCGGGAGAAAAAAGCGACACGGAAGTAATATCCTCATCGGGACAGTCTTCCTGCCACGCGAGGCCGACCAATGTTTCGTAGTCTTGATAATTAACGGAGGAAATAGGCTGGGTATAGGCGCGCTTCATTTCAATACAAAAGAATGTTTTCCAATTTGGAAGCCACAATCAAGTGAATTTCAAGGAGAATGGTAAAATAAGAAACCATTCTCAAGACAAAAATTTCCTCCGCGAGAATCGAAGAGAAAAGAATTTCCTAAATTTAGAAGAAGAATGTCAAAAATCTTCTCTAAAAAGGGATCGTTGATTCCAATTTAGGTTCTCTCGAACTAAAAGGTCACCATCAAAAGATGAAATCCATTCTTCGACCCCGCACATGCCCTCTCGAGCAAGGAAAAATTCTAAAATAAAATTCTCCCGTAAGAAACCTCCTGAAAGTGAAAAACTTAAAAAAATTCGGATTTATAATCACAAAAGAATCTAACGTGAAATGGAGGATAAGAATTTAGGAATCAAAAAATTTCCAAAAGAGCTGTTGCAAGGATAGCCGTCGAAACGCTCGAAGGAATCCAAAGAGGAGATGATTGTGAAAGGAAGAGGAAATGAAAGACTGCAAAGTCTTTTGAACGGATATGAGAAGGATCAAAATCGGGAATTTATAGGTAACAAGGCCGATTATTATTTTAAAAAATGGGAAAAGATGAAAAACAATTCATCTGCTCTGAAAATTTATTCCTGGAACTGGGGTTCGATTCTTTTAGGACCGATTTGGTATGCCTATCGAAAGATGTATTCGATCGCTATCATCTACTATGCGCTTATCATCGGTGCGTCCTTCGTCGTTTTTTATTTATTAAAGAAGGATCTTCCGGGTTCTGCTTTTGGAGGCGGGGCCTTAGTCTTTGGCTTGATGGGAAATTATACTTATCTGGATTTCATGTCTAAAAAAACTCAGAAGATTGCTGAGGATCCAGGAAAAGACGAGATGGAAAAGTTGGAAGAATGTAAGAAACAAGGTCGGACCGACGTAAAAGCGGCGATCTTGGCCGGTATTCCGATCGTGGTTGGCGTAATTCTCGAGTTTGTAAAATAAAAGTGCGGGATTTAAAAGCTCGGTTTTTTACAAGGCCGGAGATTTTTTCGGAAAAGTGGACGGAACTCCGGACACAAAAAAGGCTTGGTCACCAGACCAAGCCTTCGTTTTTAGAAGAACCGAAATTCTTACTGTAGATTTTCCGGATTTTCCTCTTCGGCGTTTTCTTCTTCAGGAGCAACTTCCGAACCAGCTTCGTCCCCGGATGTTTCCGGTTCCTTCACTTCATTCTTCTTTTTGCTCTCCGCATCTTCACCGCCGGTTTCAGGCTCTGCTTCTTCCGTAGTTGCCGGCTTTTGATTTTGCTCAATTGCCTCTACTTCTTCTGCCGCAGCCGGCTTCTTCTTGCTTGGAACCTGATTTTTATTAAACTTCGTAGGTCCTTTTGCAGGAGGAATGAGTAATACTTGTTTTGGGAAAATCAAGTTTGGATTCTTAATCTTACCGCGGTTTGCTTCGTAGATTCTTTTCCAAAGTCGAGAAGTTCCGTAGTGTCTCTTGTCCTTCGCGATTCTCCAGAGGCAATCCGCAGGAACTTTTTTACGAACCACATAACGTTTCCAACCTTCCGGTAATCCATCCTCTCCGATTTTTGGAGAAGAATTCTTTCCTTCCGTAGTTTCCGTCTTGTTGTTCTTTCCATCTTTTCCGGTTTTTGTGTCACGATTCGCGACGTTGTCTCCAGTCTTTCTCTCCATTCTTTCAGCAAGTTCTGCTGATTGGTCTACGACTATTCTGGAAAGACGAATTGCTTCTTCGGAGCGAGCGATGGAATCTTCATATTTTTCAGAAGAATAGAGATCCTCGGCGGAAACTCTGGATTCTTCTGCGGCTTTCAGATTTTCTTCGGCTCTTTGGTAAGAAACTTGGAAATCTCTGGAAGCGTTGATTTTTGTTTTATCAAAGGATGCTAATTTTGTTGTAGAGGAAGCGATGCTCTGCTTCGCAAGTTCCTTTTGCTTTTCAGCATAGGCCTTGATATTTTTTGCTACGAGTTCGCCTGATTTTTTGCGAATATCATCAATTTCAGCGTAGCCGTCTTTGATTTTTCCTTCTTCAATCTTGGCTTTTGCGGAATCCAAACGATTTCTCGTTTCCGTAACTTCAGGATCTTTTCCTTCTGCGTATTTATCCGCATCACTCAGATTCTTTTCTATGTCTGCAAGTGAATCGATCAGTTGTTGTTTCTGAGAAAGAGCCAACACTTTTGATTCATCTGCCGACTTTTTAGAATCCGCATATTTCTGACGTGATGCTTCATACTGATCAAAGGCGGCCAAACGAGTTCTTAACTTCGCGTCGTCTCCGGATTCTCTTGGATAGGATTCTAAGGTTCTATCCGCAGTTTCACGAAGCGTATCCCCTTCTTTACGAAGTTGAACCGCAGAGTTATAAGGTTCGGAGGCCAGCTGAGAAGCGTAAGCTTCGTCGGCGGAATCAATCGATGCAGTGGATTCTTTTCTTGCCTCATCAACGGTAGAAGGGAAGGATTTTTCAGATGCGTCTAAGGCCTTTGCTCTCGCATACTCGGCTGACTTTTTTGTTTCTGCTAAATCTTCTTCCGATGCCTTCTGATGCGCATTCAATAAACTCTTACGAGCTTCCTCTAATTCTGCAGGAGCATATTTTTCAGCGCCCGCAGATTTCGCTCTCGTGATCGAATTCTTTGCGTCGCTCAACTCCTGAATCGGAAGTTCTGCTCCACAGGCGATCAGGACACCTGTGAGTAAAATTATAAAAGCGGAGGATATTTTTCTTTGTATTGATTTCATTGCGGCACCAGGTTTCAGAAAAGGTAGGATAAATTTAAAATCCGATCTTACTTGAAGGCAGACACTGCCTCTGCTTCATTATCAAAGATCTCGAAGAAGGACGTAAGCTTTGTAAGCTCGAACACCTTTCTTACCGATCCGGAGACGTTGATAATTTTAAGTCCCCCCTGATACTTTTTCAGGTTGGAGAGGCTGGAAATCAATGCACCAATACCAGACGAGTCAATGTAGGAAACTTTTTCCAGATTGATAATGGTATAATATTTTTGTTCCTCGATGAGTTTAGCGATTACATCTTTTATCTCTGGGGCATTGTAGAGATCGATCTCTCCGTTTATGTCCAGAATCACAATGTTCCCGCTTTCTCTTCTGGTTATTTCCATAAATAATCAGCAACTCCTTTCTGTCTCTTTCCGGCCAGCTCTACTAAAGGAAAGGCGATTCTTTAAATAGTCAACCGGAAAATTCAGGCTTTTCGTACAAATTTTTCCATCTGGCATAAGTTTCTAAAAATTCTCCTGCTTGAATGGATTTTTGTATCTCAGAGAGAAAGTTTTTCATGAAAAACAAATTATGAAATGTTGAAAGTGAAAATGCAGTGATCTCTCCGACGTGATGAAGATGTCTGATATAGCCGATGCTGTATCTCTTGCAAACTTTGCACTGACAATTCGGGTCCATAGGCGCATCCGAGTTCTTCCATTTCTCATTTCGGAGATTGACCTTTCCTAAAGATGTAAAGACTTGTCCGTTTCTCGCGTTTCTGGTCGGAAGTACGCAGTCAAACATATCGACTCCATTCTTCACTCCGTCCAAAATATCGGGAACCGTTCCTACGCCCATCAAGTAGAGCGGTCGACTTCGATCGGTGTGAGAAGAAATTCCATCTAAGATTCGAATAAAATCCTTTCTCGGTTCTCCGACAGAGAGTCCTCCGATGGCAATCCCGTCAAACGGCAATGATGCGATCGCTTTCAAACTCTCCAGACGAGAATCCAGATCGATTCCTCCTTGAAAAATTCCAAAGAGATGTTGAGAATTCTTATTCTTCTCCCAATGTTCGACTGACATTTCCGCCCAACGATGCGTTCGGTCCAAAGATTGTCTCAGACGTTCCGGACTCGAATCAAAAGGAGCGCAGTCATCCAAGACCATCATGATATCCGAGCCGATACTTCTCTGCACATCGATCACGGATCCGGGAGTGAAATAGTGACGACTTCCGTCGATATGAGATTGAAAGCGAACGCCGTCCGTTTCATATTTAAAGAGAGAATTGAGACTGAAGACCTGATATCCTCCGCTGTCTGTGAGAAGAGCTCCCTTCCAGGTCATGAATTTCTTCAAACCTCCGAATTGATCCAAGACGGAAGTTCCCGGTCGGAGATAGAGATGATATGTGTTTCCTAATATTAAAGAATACTCAAGTTCTTCCAGATCTTCCGTATTGAGGGTTTTGACAACGCCTCGAGTACCTACGGGCATAAAAACGGGAGTGTTCAGTTTTACTCCGTTGAGATCAAGAATTCCGGTTCTGGCTCGAGTTTTTGAATCCTCGGAAGTCGTTCTAAAAATCATCTACCGGAAGTGTGTTCGCTACAGGTTCCGTAGATGTTTAAGCTGTGACCTGTGATTCTGAATCCGTTGTCTTTCGCCGCTTGCTCTTGAAGCTGTTCGATTCTTTCGTCTACAAATTCCACAATTTTTCCGCAGACTGTACAGATGATATGATCGTGATGTTTGTGTCCGATGATATGTTCGTAGTATTTATAATCTTTCCCAAAGTTATGTTCTTGGAGAAGACCTGCAGAAACCATGATTGAAAGAATTCGATAGATCGTCGCTTTGGAGATTTGATCTCTCTGATCTTTGAATTCTTCCAAAAGTCCTTCCGCGGTGAAGTGATTGTGAAGAGAAAAAATTCTCTCCGCGACCAACATTCTCTGATTGGTGATCTTGAGTCCTTCTTTCTGAAGGTATTGGGAAAAGGTCTGCATTTCCATGCGGACCGCGGGTTCGGTTTTGTTTAAGATGGCTTCTTGTTTTTCTCGGTTCATAATGAGATTACTCAAGGGGCGGGTCAAGATTATCAGGGATCAATCTTTCCGGCAATAGAAAAATACCAGGCTCTTTCCATCTCTTCGGAGATTCGGACTGCCATAATTTTTAGGAGACGGGACTGGGCTTGATTCTCACTTTCTCGAAATCCAACTTGATCTGAAAACATGATTCTAACCTGAATCTCTTCTCTTTCCAAGGGAATTTTTTGTCCTCCCGCTTTCTGGAGTTCCAATCGGACGATGATGGACATTTCTCGAGAGATCGACTGACCTCCTTGGTCCAAGAGATTTCCTACAAGTTGGTAGTGAACGATTTCTCCGTAGAGCCGATAAGCCGCGAGAGACTTTTCCCTGGTCTGGATGAATCTTCCTCTCGAATCGATTTCGGAACGAACCAGCTCCGTGAGGAGAGTCTGAACTCCCATTCCATAAGAATTGTTTCTGAAGTTTTGTACGTAGAGCCTTCTCTGATCATCGGGAATCGGAACCCCGTCGATCTTGGGTGGGTTTCTTGGTTCTCTCGTAAAATAAGTGCAGGAAAAAAGGGAGAGGATTGTTAGAATCGAAAATGCCAGACGGGCAAAGGACATAGTTAGAAGGATCTTTCTTGGTCGTACCTCCGGGCAAGAGATTTTTCGGATGTGCTTTTCGGCTTTACAAATTCCGAATTGAGTTCCATTTTCTTGCGAGCATGAACCGATTCTTTGTTGTTAGATGTGCTTTCCTATTTTCGATCCTAATCTTGTCCTGGGATGGGTTGAGGGCGGAGGACCGTCCAGAACTTCGGCTCTTTCCCGAACTTCAAGGCAAGCTACGTTTCCCGATGGAGTTTCAGACGCCGATCTCCGGCTCTTTTGCGGAATATCGTGTCCACCATTTGCACATGGGGGCCGACTTTAAAACATTCCATGTGAACGGTCTTCCGGCCATCGCGCCCTTCGACGGTTTTGTAGAATCACTTTCCGAATCTCCGAACGGATACGGATTGAACCTGATGGTACGTTCTCCTTCCGGACTGAGGGCAAAGTTCGCGCATCTTTTCAATTTAGAAGGTGCAAAAAAAGAATTGGAGAATTTAAGACAGGCCCTTCACCTTCTGAGCGACGGAATTTTCTCGGTAAAATTTTCTGACCAGAAATTCTCCATAAAACAAGGACAAGCGGTCGCAAGAATTGGAGAATCCGGAACGGGAGTTCCTCATCTACACTTTGAGCTTCATGGAAACGGGGACACATTCAATCCTCTCGCGTATCTAAGAATGACGGATAAGGACGGAACTCCGCCGGAAATGCTCGTTTTGTACGTTGATTCGTCCGACGGACAAAAATTTCGGATCCCTTTGGTCAAAAAAGAGAATGGAATTTATGAGACAAACGATAACGAACCGTTAAAGGTCGGAGGAGAAGTCTGGTTCAAACTCGGCGCATTTGATCGGATGAATTCCAGGAATAAGAATAATCTTTATTTTGCCAAACTTGTCTCCGGTCTTCAAACCCTCTATGAGAGAAAATTTGAAAAGATGAGTTATGCGGAAGCAAGAGATCATCAGTCCATCTACGATTCCAACCGTTCGTCCCTCAACCCGCCCGTTTATGTATATAACCTTTTTCCAAATCAAAAATCGAGCATCGACTTAAAACTTTTTCGAGAGGGAGAGGAGATTCCTCTTGAGATCATCGCAGGCGATAAGGAGGAAAATATTTCCTCCTTGAAACTTCGAATTCTCAATACGGGTTCGAAAGGAAGAATTGAAAAAGCCACGGCAACTGAGTATTCCTCTCAGGACAAAAGGTTTTCTCTCAATACTCCAAAAGGAAATACTTTTGGAAAAGGTAAAATTCTCTTTGAAAAGGTCGGAACTCCGCCGGATTCTCTTTTACCGGAAGGTTTGATTCTCAAAAGCGATTTGATCGAGATAGAATCCACCGGAATCAGCTGGTCCGGAGAAGCAAAATTGAATTGGAGAGGACGCAAGTTGGGAAAAGGAGAAAATCTCTATCTCTTTGAAGAAGGAACAAAACGTTGGGGAGTGCTCAAGACAACTTCTTCTGTTGATGGGATAAATGCGATCCTAAATAAGATCGGGATTATCGCCATCTTAGAAGATCGCTCGAAACCGAGGATCGAACACCCCTATTTGATCTCCCGTCATAGATTTACGGCGGAGGTCCGTCCACTTTCAATTATAGAAAGAATGTATTCCGTCTCGGACATAGGATCCGGATACGGAGGTGGGGCCGAAATTCTTTTGGATGGAGAAATATATCCATATGAATTCGAATCCGATCGAAAAATGATCCTCGTAAAAATTCCGAAGTCCTTTGGAAAGTTTAAGAAACGACTCTTGTTACAGGCAAGAATCAAGGATAGAGCTGGGAATGTTTCGGAATGGCTGACAGATCTGATTGATTTGGAAAAATCTCTTGAGAAAGAGAAAGGTTAGATTCTAAAATTAACTCTTCGCTAAAATGAGTTCGACTTAAAAAGAGGACGGAACTCCGCCCTCTTTCATTTTTTTACAAAAAACTTACTTCTTCGTCTCGGGATAAGCACCGCCCGCAGGAGATTTATAATTGATTTCAAAAATATCGAAATCAGATTTTCTCCAACCGGTAGCAAAGGCGACGGAAACACCGATAAAGTATTTTGTCCCAAATTTCATAGTATTCCAAGCAAACGTAGCGACTGTCTCATTTGTAATGGAAAAAGGATGCACTTTACCGCGAACTTCATCCAAATAGAGGCCTTCGTAAGTTCCAATCATCGTTCCTTGATATTCTAATTTTAGAATTCTTCCTGAAACAGAAAAGTTACGTTTAGCACCCGACTTATCGACAATAATTTTGTCCAACGCCTCTTTCGGAATCGATGGAAGTTGTTTAACAGCCCCGATTACTTCAAAATCGGTAGAAAGTGCAACCGGTTCAAATCTATGAATTCTATACTGAACAAGAATTTCTTGATTTAGATTGTTATTCAAAAAATTTACAACTTCTCCGTTCTCCGGACGTACACTAAATTCTACCTTTTCCTTGAGAGGAGAAAAACATTCGTCTTTAGAAGCGTCGCATTTTTCCGCATTGTCAAAAGTGGTAAATTCAAGAAGACCTTCGTGAGAATCGAAGATAAGCCCGCGGCTCTCAAATTGAATGAGTTTTACAACGGCCCAACCTTCTGAATAAGTTCCCGCTGCAAAAACGGAAGACGAAAAAAACAACAGACCAAAAGTAAGAGTTAAAACAATAATTCTTTTCATTTCTCGGAACATCCTACACTCCAAAATTTTCTTAACGACTAAGATTCGAACATTCTAGGACTGGAATCTTCATTTTCAAGAAAATATTTACATTCTTGTCAAATTTAGATCTCGAGAACAACAAAAGGAGTTCCCTCTTTCCTCTTATTCA